>URMA01000082.1 GCA_900548875.1 uncultured Porphyromonadaceae bacterium
GCCGTTCCTGCTGCCACTCCAGCTCCGGCTCCCGCCCCTGAACTCTCGGTGTGGGACTTGTGTCTGAAAGGCGGTATCCTCATGATTCCGCTGCTGATTTTGTCGCTGGTGAGCATCTACATCTTTATTGAACGCTGGTTTGCTCTCCGCAAGGCCGCATCCGACGATTCAACCTTTATGCAGCGTATCAAGGATTATATCCACGACGGAGAAATCGAAAGTGCGGAAATGCTTTGCAAAAAGACCGACACTCCCTATGCCCGTCTGATTCAGAAAGGTATTTCCCGCATCGGCCGTCCGATGAACGACGTGCTCGTTGCCATTGAAAACGTGGGCAATATCGAGGTGGCACGTCTTGGAAAAGGCTTTACCTGGCTCGCCACGACAGCAGCCGGCGCTCCGATGCTCGGCTTCCTGGGTACGGTTACCGGTATGGTGCGCGCCTTCTTTGCTTTGGCAAGTGCCGGCAACAATGCCAACATCAGCATCCTTGCCAACGGTATCTATGAAGCACTCGTCACTACGGTTGCCGGTCTGATTGTGGGCATCATCGCCCTGTTTGCCTACAACTACCTGTCGGCACGCGTCAACCACGTGATGAACCAGCTTGAAAGCAAGACAATGGAATTTATGGACCTGCTCAATGAGCCGGCTTCCAAATAAAGACTAACTAATTCGGAGGGATTATGGCATTAAAACGACAGAACGAACTGCTTGCCACTTACAGCATGGCGTCGATGACCGACGTCATCTTCCTGCTGCTCATCTTCTTTATGGTGACCTCCACTTTCGTGTTCCCGACGGCGCTCGAAGTGAACTTGCCGCAAAGTTCGGAGCAGACAGCAATCAAGCCCGGCACGCGCGTATATATAGACAAGGATATGAACCTCTATGCTTCGTTCGGCGAAACCGAACCGCAAGCCATACCGGAGGAACAGCTCCTCACGTTTCTGCAACTGGCACAGCAACAGGATTCGACGCAGTTTATCGCCCTGTATGCCGATGAGTCGGTGCCTTACGGCAAGATTGTGGAAGTGCTCGACCTTACGGCCCGCCACAATCTGAAAATGGTGCTTGCCACGAAACCGGCAAGCGTGAACGACGGACGCATGAATGCAGCTGCGCAGGAGGCCGCCGCTGCGGAAGTGACATCCGAACAGCAATAAATGAGAACCTACTTGGATAAAAACAATATATGACAGGAGAGGATAAGAGATACAAACTGTTGGCCGCTGCCATTGCCCTGATAGTACATATCGGGGTGGGCGTGCTCATGTATATGAGCTACCTCTCTTACATCAATCCGGAAGAAGTGGAACCGCAGCCGGCAAAGACCGACATTACGTTCGGCGGCGAATATGTCATGCTCGGCGACATTCCTTTGCCCGACCGTACGGGGGATGCAGCTCCCGATGTGAACACGGGCGATGAGGTTCCGTCGGGCGACGACGTGGCTGACGAAGGAGTGGCAGGCGACGGTGCGGCTCTGGTTTCGACCAAGGCGGAATCGGCCATGAAGACCGAGAAGAAGCAGCAGGGCCCGACAAAGGAAGAACTGGCGGAACAGCAGCGTGTCAAGCGTGAGCGCGAGAAGCAGGCTCAGGAAAGCAAGAAAATCAGCAGCAGCGTGAAGAATGCTTTCGGAAAGACGGGCAAATCGAGCGGTCAGAGCGGTTCGCCCAACGGCAACTCCAAGCAGGGGGCGCTGGCCGGACAGCCCGGACATACGCTGGGCGGCTATACGTTGGCCCATTGGGGACGTCCGTCAAGCGGTTATAACGGAGAAATCACCATCCGTGTGCGTGTCGATGCACAGGGAAATGTTATCGAAGCCAAATATTTGCGGGGCACGGGGGCGGCTGCATCCATGCAGTCTGTCCGACGATCCTGTGAGCAGGCTTCTCTTCAGTCGCGTTTTTCGGTGCCCAAAAACACGACCGGCGAGAAAGTCGGGACAATTGTTTGGCGGTTCGAATAAAGACAGACTCTTCCACGTAGAAGTATAGATAAGAAAATACGCTGGTTGCAAGAGAACGAATCGTTTCCGACGGCAGCCGGCGTATTTTTTTGCTGTTTTCTGATGTCTGAAGGCCGGTGGTGAATATGTTGTTTTGAAACGAAGATGAGGTTTTGCGTATCTGATTGTTATAAAATATTGGCTTTTTTGAGATATTTTTCTTTGAAAAGGTGTGATTTTCTTTATATTAACTATTTGGATACAAAAAAATTTCTACATTTGCATAAAAATTCGTGAAGATTGTGAAACTTTTGATGTTGCGTAACTTAAAGTAAAGTAAATTAAAAAAGAAGTGTTATGAAGAATAAGAAATCTCGATTGCAGTTAATTCTTGACATTATCCACACACAAAGTGTCGGAAGTCAGGAAGAGCTTGTGAAACTACTGGCTGAAAAAGGTTATAAGGTAACACAAGCTACGCTGTCGCGCGACTTGAAGAAGCTGCGTGTGACGAAAGTTGCGACCGACAAGGGAAATTACATCTACATTGTGCCGAACAGCAACGATGTGAAGGATACCATGCTGACCGTTAATCAGGGACCTACCAACCCCAACAGTTCGGTGGGTTTCGTATCGCTGAGCTTTTCAGGGCCGATGGCCGTCATCAAGACGCGCAACGGTTATGCCAGCGGTCTGGCGTACGACATCGACATGAGTCGTCCGCCGGAAATTTTGGGAACGATTGCCGGAGCAGATACGGTGTTCGCCGTGCTGCGCGAGGATGTTACCCGCGAGCAGGCCATGTCGGTGCTTCAGCGGTTTATCCCGATTAACAGTGTGATACTTTAGTATTAACATATATATAAAAATAATTTTTTAAGGTGTTCTGAGTAAGAGATGATTGAACCAGAAGAGATTGAAGTTGTGGTGGCCGGTGAGGAGCACGTCCGCTATGTCGACGAGATTCTCGACACCATAACTCGCGCCGCTAAAGTACGCGGAACGGGCATCGCCAAGCGTTCGCCCGAGTATGTCAAGCAGAAAATGCTTGAACATAAAGCTGTAGTTGCGCTCTATCATGGGCGTTTTGCCGGATTCAGCTATATTGAAAGCTGGAGCAACAAGCAGTTTGTGGCTAATTCCGGACTTATCGTTGCCGATGAGTTCCGAGGTATTGGACTGGCTAAGCGCATCAAGCGACGAATTTTCAGCCTTTCGCGTGAAATGTTCCCGTCGGCAAAGATTTTCAGTCTGACTACGGGTGCGGCTGTCATGAAAATGAACAGCGAACTGGGCTACCGTCCGGTGACGTTCAACCAGCTGACCGACGACGATGCTTTCTGGAAAGGCTGCGAAAGTTGTGTGAATTTCGACATTCTGCAACGAAACGGCCGTAGAATGTGCCTTTGTACGGGCATGCTCTATGATCCGGAAGAACATAAAGACAACAATATTGACAAACCTGAAAACAAATAAAAATGGGAGCAAAAAAGAAAGTAGTGGTAGCCTACAGCGGCGGTCTTGACACTTCATACACGGTAATGTATCTTGCCAAAGAAAAAGGCTACGAAGTATATGCCGCCTGTGCCAATACCGGAGGTTTCAGCGACAAGCAACTGAAGACAAACGAGGAAAACGCCTACAAGCTGGGCGCTACAAAATATGTAACACTTGACGTCACACAGGAATATTACGAGAAGAGCCTGCGCTATATGGTGTATGGCAATGTGCTTCGCAACGGTACATATCCTATTTCCGTAAGTTCGGAACGCATATTCCAGGCACTTGCCATTGCGCGCTATGCCAATGAAATCGGTGCGGATGCGATTGCCCACGGTTCTACCGGTGCCGGCAACGACCAGGTGCGCTTCGACATGACATTCCTTGTCATGGCTCCTAATGTGGAAATCATTACGCTTACCCGCGACAATGCCCTCTCGCGCGACGAGGAAATCGAATACCTGCGCAAGAACGGTTTCGTGGCCGATTTTGCGAAGATGAAATATTCCTACAACGTGGGTATCTGGGGAACGTCGATTTGCGGCGGCGAGATTCTTGACTCTTCGAAAGGACTGCCTGAAAGCGCCTATTTGAAACAGGTGGAAAAAACTGGCCGCGAAGAGCTGCGCATTGAGTTTGAAAAGGGCGAGATTGTGGCAGTCAACGGCGAACGCTTCTCCGACAAGATTGCCGCCATCAAGCGCGTGGAAGAGATTGCCGCTCCTTACGGCATCGGACGTGACATGCACGTGGGCGATACGATTATCGGCATCAAGGGCCGTGTCGGCTTCGAGGCTGCCGCCCCGATGGTGATTATCAACGCGCACAAGTTCCTTGAAAAATATACGCTCAGCAAGTGGCAGCAGTACTGGAAGGACCAGGTGGCCAACTGGTACGGAATGTTCCTCCACGAAAGCCAGTACCTTGAACCGGTGATGCGCGACATCGAAGCCATGCTCGAAACTTCGCAGCGTCATGTCAACGGTACGGTTATTGTCGAGCTGCGTCCGCTTTCCTTCTTCATGGTCGGCGTAGAGTCGGCCGACGATTTGGTGAAGACCAAGTTCGGCGAATATGGAGAAATGCAGAAAGGCTGGACAGCCGAAGATGCCAAAGGCTTTATCAAGGTGCTTTCTACGCCGCTTCGCGTTTATTACGCCAACCATAAGGACGACATCGACCTGTAGTCCTTCAAGACAGATACGGAGGGAACGATGATCAACCATGGTCTTGTGCGTCCTGTGGAAGGACGGGCGATAGCCGGAGTATGTGCCGGAATAGCCGATTATTTCGGTTTGAGCCGTACGGGCGTACGCCTGGCATGGCTGCTGCTGTGCGGCGGTTCGTTCGCATTCTACCTG
Source organism: uncultured Porphyromonadaceae bacterium (assembly GCA_900548875.1). Classification (GTDB taxonomy): domain Bacteria; phylum Bacteroidota; class Bacteroidia; order Bacteroidales; family Muribaculaceae; genus Limisoma. Next base: position 4,819 of record URMA01000082.1, read on the forward strand.
GTACTGTGGATGCTTATCCCTTCAGAATATTAAATTAACTGATACTATAACACTATGATAAAAGCTGGAATAATTGGTGGGGCAGGCTATACTGCCGGTGAACTGATACGGTTGCTGCTGAACCATCCCGATGTGGAACTGGTATGGGTCAACAGTACGAGCAACGCCGGAAACGCTGTCAGCAGCGTGCATCAGGGACTGGTGGGCGAAACGGACCTGCATTTCACTTCGGAAACCGATTTCGATGCCATCGACGTGGTGTTTTTCTGCACCCCTCACGGTGAATCGCGTAAGTTTATGGAGTCGCACGATGTTCCTGAAGACCTGAAAATCGTCGACTTGTCGCAGGACTACCGCATTGCCGGCGACCACGATTTCGTATACGGCCTTCCGGAAGTGAACCGCAAATATATCAATCACGGCAAGCGTGTGGCCAATCCGGGCTGTTTTGCCACGGCCATTCAGCTGGCTCTGCTGCCGTTGGCCAAAAATCTGCTGCTCAACAGCGACATCCACGTTACGGCCATTACGGGCAGTACGGGTGCGGGCGTGAAGCCGTCGGCTTCTTCCCATTTCTCCTGGCGCAACGACAACATTTCGATTTACAAGCCGTTCAAGCACCAGCATCTGGCAGAAATCCGTCAGACGCTCTGCACTTTGCAGCGCAGCTTCAACAGTGAAATCAATTTCATCCCCGTAAGAGGCTGTTTCTCGCGCGGCATCTATGCAACGGTCTATATGGACTGTCCGGTGGAGCTCGACGAAATCAAGAAACTGTATGAAGACTACTATGCCGACCATAATTTCACCTTCGTCATTGACCGGATACCCGATTTGAAGGATGTTGTCAACACGAACAAGTGTCTGCTTTATCTGACAAAGGAAAATGGCAAGCTGCTCATCGTTTCGGTTATCGACAATTTGCTCAAGGGCGCTTCCGGACAGGCTGTCCACAACATGAATCTCCTGTTCGGGCTTCATGAGCGTGTGGGCCTGCAACTGAAGGCTTCGGCTTTTTAACAACAAAAATGACAAGAAAATGAAACTCTTTGATGTATATCCTCTTTTCGACATCGAGATTGTAAGCGGCAAGGGCTGTTACGTCTACGATGCCGAGGGAACTGAATATATTGACCTGTACGGAGGTCACGCCGTGATTTCCGTAGGCCACAGCCATCCGCATTATGTGGAGGCGTTGAAGCGCCAGGCTGAAAAGCTGGTGTTCTATTCCAACTCCGTGCATAATTCCTTGCAGGTGAAACTTGCCGAGAAGCTGGGACGGCAGAGCGGTTACGACGACTATCAGCTGTTCCTGGTCAATTCCGGAGCGGAAGCCAACGAGAATGCGATGAAACTTGCTTCGTTCCATACGGGGAAGGCGCGGGTGATTTCGTTCAGCAAGGCTTTTCATGGCCGTACTTCGCTGGCTGTTGAGGCTACCGACAATCCGAAAATCGTGGCACCCATCAATGCCAACCACCGAATCACGTTCGTACCTTTCGGCGATATTGCAGCCGTTGAGGCGGAATTGGCGAAGGGCGATGTGGCGGCAGTGATTATCGAAGGCATACAAGGTGTGGGCGGTATCAATATCCCGTCCGTTGAATTCTGGAAGGCTTTGCGTGCCGCGTGCGACAAGCATGATGTCGTGCTGATTGCCGACGAAATTCAGTCGGGTTATGGCCGTAGCGGCAAATTCTTCGCCCACCAGTACAGCGGCGTGCGTCCCGACATGATCACCGTAGCCAAAGGCATTGCCAACGGATTTCCGATGAGCGGAGTGCTGATTTCTCCGAAATTCAAGCCGGTCTACGGAATGCTCGGAACCACATTCGGAGGCAACCACCTGGCTTGTGCGGCAGCCATCGCCGTGCTCGACATTTTTGAGCAGGAGAATCTGGTGGAAAATGCCCGCCGTGTCGGCGAACATTTGCTGAACCGGCTGCGTGAACTTCCCGGTATCAAGGAAGTCAGGGGACAGGGTCTCATGATTGGACTCGAATTTGACTATCCCGTAAAGGAACTCCGCAGCAAACTGCTGTTCGAACAGAAAGTGTTTACGGGCGCGTCGGGCACGAATGTCATCCGTCTGCTTCCGCCGCTGGTACTCACCGAAGCGCTTGCCGACGAGTTCGTGGAACGCTTGAAAAAGGCAATGGCATAAGATTTTTGAGAATACATACGATAAAAAAAGTGTTAGGGGCGGTCCGTTCGGGCTGCCCCTAATTTGTATAGCGGTTACCAGGGTCTTACAGTCGTGCTGTTTCTTCTACGATTTTCATCGCAATTTCAAAAGTGCCGTACATGTCCTCCAAAACAGAATATTCGTAGATGGAGTGGACGGCATTTTGGCCGGAGAACAGGCAAACGCCGCCTTTCAATCCGTTGGCGCAGAACATGGCAGCCGTTGTCCCGGCTCTGACCGGTGTGAATTTCGGTGTTCTGCCGAGCGCTTCCATCGCATTTGTGATGACCTTTTTCGAGTCGGGGTCCATGTTGTATTCCACATTTTCGTAGGTGCGGATGTTGCTTATCAGTTCCACTTTCACATTCGGGAAATTGGCGGCAGTGTTTTTCAGATTGCGGTCGAGTATGCGTTCAAACAGATTGCCTTCTTCTTTGGAGAAATAACGGAGCCTTACGTGCACGAGATATTCGTCGGCATTGACCTTGTCCATGTTCCACGGATGCAGATAGCCTGACGTGCCTTCCGAGTTTTCCGGCCGCATTTCCACCGGAATCTGTCCGATATAGTAGGCGGCAGCTCCGAGGGCGTCGCCGTATTTCAGCCGTTTCGCTTCGCTGGGGTGTACGCTGTGTCCCGTGAAGCGTATGATCTGGTCGCTGGCCGTGAAGTTGGAAGCCAGAATGTCTTCGTTCCCTTCTCCGTCAATGTCAATCAGTATGTCAGGATTGAAGCGTGACGGGTCAACTCTCATGGCAGCTTTGCCCACATCCTCATTCGGACAGAACACTACCTGTACTTTCCCATGTTTGATTTTGTCGCCGCTTCTCGACAGCGATTCGATGACCGACATGGCAATGGCGCAGCCGTTTTTGTCGTCACCGCCAAGTATGGTGGTACCGTCGGTATGAATGATGGTTTTTCCGATACATTCTTTCAGATAAGCGCCGATTTCGCTGTCGACACGGATATACGTGCTGTCGTTCAGGCGAATGTCGCCGCCTTTATAGTTGCGGATTACGCTCGGGTGCACATCGCCTCCCGTCACGTCGGGTGTCACGTCGAGGTGGCAGGAAAAACCGAGTGTCTTTACGTTCTTGTCGGGGATGTTGGAGGCAATGTCCACATAGACATAGGCATCCTCGGAGCGGTAGCAGGTGATGTTTTTGTCGTTCAGTTTCAACACCTCATTTTCAAGGAATTTGGCCATTTCAATCTGTCCCTCGGTCATCGGAAACTCGTTGGGATCTTCCGGCACATAGGACTGGGAATTGATTTTCACGTAGCTGACAAACCGTTCCAGCATTTCTTCAGGAGTCGTAACCGTTGCCGCAAAAGTTGTACCTGCGAAAGTGAGCAGCGCGGCAGAAATAATAGTGGAAATTTTCATAGTAGTATTGTTTTAGTCTGTTGCAAATATAAGGTAAAAGGTGCAGGAAAAAATTGAAATGAGGGGGAAGTGCATTTGCCGGATGAAAAAATTTTCAGGAACATAAATTGCGTTTTTAGGCTCAATCTGTTCATTATCAGAAATAAAATTTATAGTTTTGTGAAAATACCAAAAATCTAAAGAAGATTCCTGATGTTGTACGTTCGTTTACTCCTGTTGATTTTTTGTCTGTATGCTGTTTCCGCTTGCAGTTCCCGTCAGGGGACGGAAACAATGGATACGCAGCCTGTAGTGTTTGAGAGTGAATTGTCATGTGTCTGTCCTGATTCTGCCGGAAATTTCTTGATTGGTACGGAGGAGGGCATCATTTACAGGTATGCTCCGGGAAGTTTGGAACAGTATCGCGTTACCAATCCGTCGAACCGCATTTACTATATTGAAGATTTGGGACATGCCGGAGGCACCGACAATCTGCTGGTTTCCGTGCGCAACCGCGGACTGCATCTGATGCGCCTGCGCGACGGCCGGTTGGTGCAGGATATTGTTTTCAGCTGTGTGCCCGATTCAACGGTACTTCCTCAGAAAGGGGATTCCTATTCGGCCTATCACTGGGTGAAAGGCGATGACGGCTGCCGCTATCTTGCCACCAGCAACGGTTTGTGGATGTTGCGTCCGGAAGTGCTCGAACATTATGTGGCCTTGCCGCCCGACAGGGCTGTTGCGGTCGATTCTGTCGCGTTGTTCTCGACGAAAGCCCTGATAGAGAAGGTGGACAAAAAATACCAGTACACGATAGAGTCCATCGAACTGCGCGGAAATGACCTCTATTTTGCCAGTCAGGACGGACTTTGGTATTCCGATATGTCGGCGGCCAATCCCGGACTTCGCCGTATCAGCGAAGACGGCGGCCATTATTTCCATACCGAGGTGTGGGGCGACACGCTGTATGCTTTAAGTGCCGACCGCATGCTGAAGTTCGACATGGCAAACCGCCGGATGATAGCCACTTCGCCGAATACGGAGAAGGCGCAGGCGATTTTCTTCCATGTCGACGAGGAAACGGGCAGGCGGTTCCAATATTCGATATGCGCTTCCGATGAATTGCACGTCGAGGGGAAAACCTATCGCGGGTTGCAGCTGACAAAGTCCTGGAAATCGTCGTTTCAGATGAGCGACGAGGGAGTCTATCTGATTTCCGGCCGACGGCTGATGTATCTGGATTTCGACTGGCTTCAGCTGAATTTCGGCGAGCAGGCCACGATTGGTGGCTGCTGCCTTGGCGATGACAGCCGGATTTACGTGGTGGACAGCTATCGCCGGCTTTTCCGTTGTAATGCCGACGGAACGGGCATGAAATGTCTGGGAGAGATAGTGGATGCCGATATGTCGCCGATTGTGGGGCTGGAATATGCCGACGGCCGCCTGCTGCTGGCTACACGGAGAAACATATATGAAGTGTCGGCTGCCGACTATCTGTTCAGCGTCGGCCGAAAAGCCCGTCCGCTGTTTGCGGAGGACTTTTCGCAGGAAAACGACCACGAGATAACGGCGTTTGTCGCCGCTGAAGGCGACGGGCTGTGGGTAGGCACGCGAAAATGTCTGTACCGCTGTGAAAAGGGCGGTCGGCAGGAAATTCCGTTCCGACTGACAGACGGGAGGACATTGGCCGAACTTTATGAAAGTACCTATATCACGGATATATGCCGTTATGGAAACGGCGTGGAGGTGGGTACGTTGAACTGGCTGACGGGTTACTGTGACGGCAAGGAAATCCGTCAGAACCGGCTGGAAGGCGTTGGCGGAAAATCGGATATCTATAAAAATGTCCGTTCGGTGGCTTTTTCGCCCGACGGGCGGATGATGCTTGCCGCCGCTCAGGATTCCGTCTACCTCTATCGTGCGGAAACCGGCGGAACGTGCCGAAGTTTGGCGGCTCCGATAGGACTTTATGCCAACAGCCTGTCGTTCCTGTCGGATTCGCTGATGATTGCCACAACGGGAAAGGGCGTGTCGTTGCTGCATTATTCCGATGCCGACAGCCTGCTGGAGATTCGTCGGGAATTTGGAAAAAATCTGTATTTCCAGTCATCGCTCAAAGTCGGGGACGCCGTGTTTTGCAGTTCCCGTTACGGTCTTTTCATGCTTTCGCCGGAGAACGGAAGCTATACCCTCCGTCAATTGGACTTGAGAGCCGGAACGCTTCCGCTGTCGGCAGTCGTGTGGAGTGTCGTTTCTGCGGCTTTGCTGCTGTTCCTGCTGGTATTGCTCGCACGATATCACAAACGGGTGGAACTTTTGCGTCGTTTCCGCCGCGACGTGCTGCGCTATTCCGAATTGCCGTTGCAGCGGTTTGAACGGCTGGCAGGTCTGCATTTGCTCTTTGCCCGTAGATTCAGGACGCGGCTGAACGAAACGGAAGCGCGTTGGGGCGAATGGGTGGCGCATTGCCGCGACTGGCGACGGCTGACGAAAGGCAGCGAATACAGCCTGACGGCGGAAAAAGAAGCCGTCAAGCAGGCGGTGTCGCAAGCCGATGAAGCAGGATATCAGGCCGCTTTGTCGGTGCTTGAAAATGCCTTGGCGCTGACCTCGTTCGAGTCGGAACTTCGTCAGGCTTCCTTGCCTCCGGTGTTTGCCGACACCGTGCAGCGTTTCGTGGAGCAGGTGAGGGCGCTGGATGTTTCTTCGGATGATTTTGAACGGCAGTTCGCCGCATTGAAGCAGGAATGGAATCTGGTGACCGCGCGTCGGATGATGCTCGAATCTTACGGCCGTACGGTCGACGAAATGGAAGATTCGCCGATGCGTTCGCTGCTGGCGGCTGACCGCTCGCTGCTCGAACGCCGGATGACGCAGGGCGGACCGCAGGATGATGCCACGTTTGAAAAATGGGCGTTTGCCATCAAGACCTACCGAAAACTGAACATGCTGACGTTCGACGCCGACAACTATGCCACCCACAAGTCGAAATTCCTCGCTATGACGGGTTACGGACATGTGCGGGAAATGGAAGAGTCGATTGAGGCGGAATGCCGTTACCGGTTTATCCCGACGCAGCAGGAACGCGAACTGCTTGACTTTGTCCGTCGTGTCGGAGTGGTGGAAATGGTGGACGACAAGGAAAAATATCTGGAATGGACACTGGAAGAGTATAAGGAACACTTCAAACTGATTGATGCCGACAAGTCGCACAAGATAGTCTATCTGAAACAGAAAGAACGGTTGAAAACACTGGTGGCCGACCGTTTGAAGCTCGTCGGCTGGATGAACGATTTTCTGACGGCTTTGGGCGAAATCCGGCGCAGTGTCGAGGGGCGGCAGGGCATGCTGTATGAGGGGCAGCAGGCGGAATATGAGCAGAGCCGGAAGCTGCTTTCGGGTCTGTACGACTGTCTGACAAACGCCGTCATCTATTCGGATGACCTTTTCCGTCCGTCGGATTCCGACATTCTGCGCCGCTATGTGGCTCATTTCACGGCCTCGGCCGAAGAATATCTTCAAGGCGTACGTTTCATTCTTGAAAACGGCGACGAGCTCGACCGTAAAATCGGTATCGTAGAAAACGTGGTGGAACGCCGCGTCAAGTCGGGAAGCCGGAAAACGGAACTTCCCTCCAATTCCATCCGTCTGCTGAAGGAGACGATAGACTCCAGTCCGTTCCTGCAGGGACGGCTGCTCGACAGCACGGTGGAGAAGTTGTGCAGGAACACCGATTTGACCGACAATGCGCAGATGCTCGACATCGACGGGTTGAAACAGTGCCTTTCCGAACTGGAAAAGGAGCGGGATGCTCTCCGCACAATAAGAGGCAGCTATCGCACTGTTTTGGGCGAAGAAAAGAACAACCGGTTCTTCAATGCCTTCTTCGGCAGTTTGCCGGAACTTCAGGACCCGATTTTTCGGACAGGTTGCCGGCAGATTCTGTTCTCGGCCATGCTTGTGGGACTGAAGGCAAGAACTCCGAAAGCCCTTTCGGCCTTCTTTGAGAACAGCCGCTTGCTGTTCTTCTCAGAGTTTGACCGCGGCGATGCCCGGGCACAGTCGTTCCCCTACTATCTGTGGCAGAAACGCCGTCACCCCGTAGTGAGGGCGTGGTTTACGTTGCTTCCTACTCCCGGAGCCCGGATGTCGCGCCTTTACGACGACGTGCGCAAGTCGCTGTTGTCCAATGTCGGAAAAACGGCATAGCCATAGTCGTCAGGCCGTTTATGTCCTGCAATACAGGGAAAAAGGAGGCAAAAAATGAGCCCGCCATTTATTTGTTTTTTGTGGAGAAAATTCGTAACTTTGCCCTGGTAAAATCAGTCAATGCGATTGATTGACAATAAGTAATATCTTTTAATAGAACTTAAATATTTACGCGTTATGATTTACACTCATGAAGTGCAGCAAATGTGCTGTGTAAAGAAAGGTGCGAACCACCCTTCAGCTCCAATTCCAGAAGAAGGAAAATGGGTACGCTCTAAAGAAATCAAGGATATCAGCGGCCTTACTCACGGTATTGGCTGGTGTGCTCCTCAACAAGGTGCCTGCAAATTGACACTTAACGTGAAGGATGGTATCATCCAAGAAGCTATGGTTGAAACAATCGGTTGCTCAGGTATGACTCACTCAGCTGCTATGGCATCTGAAATCCTCCCGGGCAAGACTTTGCTTGAAGCTTTGAACACTGACTTGGTTTGCGACGCTATCAACACAGCAATGCGCGAATTGTTCTTGCAAATCGTTTACGGACGTACACAGTCTGCTTTCTCAGAAGGCGGTCTGGCTATCGGTGCTTCTTTGGAAGACCTCGGTAAGGGTCTTCGCAGCCAGGTAGGTACAATGTTCGGTACAATCAAGACCGGTACTCGTTACCTCGAAATGGCTGAAGGCTATTGCACTCGTATGGCTCTTGATGCTGAAAATCAGGTTATCGGCTACGAATTCATCCACCTCGGCAAGATGATGGAAATGATCAAGAATGGCGTAGCTCCTGCAGAAGCCCTCGAAAAAGCAAAAGGTACTTATGGCCGTTTTGCTGAAGCAGTTAAATATATTGACCCACGTAAAGAATAATAGGAGGACCTCACAATGATTAGAGAAGTAAAATTTGAAAGTCAAGACCGTCGTATCAAACAGATCCTTGCTGTTTTGAATCAATACGGAATTAAAGATATTGAAGAAGCTAACGCTATTTGCGATGCTGCAGGTATCGATCCTTACAAGACTTGTGAGGAAACTCAACCAATCTGTTTCGAAAACGCTAAGTGGGCTTACGTTGTAGGTTGCGCTATCGCTCTTAAGAAACAATGCAAGACAGCTGCTGACGCTGCTGAAGCTATCGGCGAAGG
>URMA01000083.1 GCA_900548875.1 uncultured Porphyromonadaceae bacterium
CGTCGGTAGCCGCTTTGAAGGCGGCGCGTATGGCCACTTCCGTTTTACCGAAGCCCACGTCGCCGCAAATAAGGCGGTCCATCGGGCGGTCGCTTTCCATGTCGGCCTTCACGGCCTGTGTGGCTTTCAACTGGTCAGGCGTATCCTCGTAGATGAACGAGGCTTCCAGCTCCTTCTGCAGATAGCTGTCGGGCGAGAAGGCAAAGCCCTTTTCGTTGCGGCGTGCCGCATAGAGGCGGATAAGGTCGCGGGCAATGTCCTTCAGCTTGCTCTTGGTGCGTTCCTTCAGTTTGTTCCATGCTCCCGTGCCCAGTTTGTTGAGGCGCGGCATTTCGCCTTCCTTTCCGCGGTATTTGGCCAGTTTGTGGAGCGAGTGGATGGAAACGAACACCTTGTCGTCGTTCGCATAGGTGAGTTTTATCATTTCCTGCATCTTGCCGTTGACGTTCGTGCGCACCAGTCCGCCGAATTTTCCGACACCGTGGTCAACGTGCACAATGTAGTCGCCCACTTCAATCTGCGACAGCTCTTTCAGCGAAAGGGCAAGTTTGCCCGAACGCACGCGGTCGCTCTTGAGTGTGTATTTGTGGAAGCGTTCGAAAATCTGGTGGTCGGTGAAGATACATGCTTTCAGGTCGTTGTCGACATAGCCTTCGTGCAGGGTTTTCAGCACCGGCTCGAACGGGATATCGTCGCCGCGGTCCTTGAAAATTACCCGCAGACGCTCAAATTGCGGTTCGTTGTCCGAAAGGATGTATATTTTGTAGCCGTCTTTCTCGAAGTCCTTGAACGACTGGCTGATAATGTCGAAATTCTTGTGGAACACTCCCTGTAGCGAGGTGTTGAACGAAAACGAGGCATCGTAGTCGCCGCGGTTGCTGACCGCATAGTCGAGATGGCGGAACGAGTCCATCGCCGCACTGAACACATCGGCATCCACCACGTTGTGCATGGCGTTCATGTCGCCTTCGCGGGCAATGACGGCACTTTCCGACAGGGTCTCCGACGCTACGGCCCGGATGCGTTGGCGCAGCCATTCCTTGTCGTGGAAAATCAGCAGGGTGTCCTTCCCGATGAAGTGGAGCAGCGACTCGTTCGAGGCGGAGTTGTTGCTGACATTGTTGACCACGCATATTTCGTCGATTTGCTGTTCCGAAAGTTGCGTTTCAATGTTGAACGTGCGGATGCTTTCGATGTCGTCGCCAAAGAAGTCAAGACGATAAGGCAGTTCGTTGGCAAAGGAAAAAATGTCGAGAATGGAGCCGCGGATGGCAAATTGCCCCGGCTCATAGACATAGTCCACCTCCTCAAAGCCGAATTCGCGCAGTTTCTTTTCCGTTTCCGTCAGGTCGGCCGTTCCGCCGCGTCGGAAATGGAGCGTGCTTTCGCTTACTTCCTTTTTCGAGGCCACTTTCTCGGCAAGTGCTTCCGGATAGGTCACCACCCAGCGTGTGCGTTTGTCGTCCCAGCGGTTGAGCACTTCCGCGCGCAGGATTTGCGAAGGAGGGTCTTCCTGACCATATTTGATGTCGCGCTTGTAGCCCGACGGGAAAATCAACACCTGTTCGTCGCCGTTGATTTGGCAAAGGTCATTGTAGAGATAGCCGGCTTCGTCGAGGTCGTTGGCCACAATCAGATAAGGCTGTGTCAATTTCGGCAGACGTGAGAACACGACAGCAGGCGCCGAACCGACAAGACCGTTCAGCGCAATACTTTTAATCTTTCTGCTCTTGACAGCGTCGTCTAATGCCGCCACACGCGCCGGCGTGTTAAGCATATCGCAAAGTTCAGAAATCTTCATCGTACAGAATTGTATAGGCAAAGATACATAAAGGTTAATAGACAGAAGAACAGAAGAACAAAATTTTTCCCTCCTGCTAATTTTAAAATCTGTTCTTTCGTTCTACTGTCAAAATATACGGATTATCCCAAACCGCCTCCTATCTTCTACAAAGATACGCAAAGGTGGCTGCTGAGACAAACGAAAACGCATAATAGTTGCATTTTACGTCTGTCTTTCATTTTTATACAGTTTCCCATATTTCGCTTTTGATGTAATTAATGAAAATGAGTGTTGATGATTTCAAAATAATTTATATTTTTGTATCAGAAGGATATAGATTGGTGCAATTGGATTGTCTGATATAAATTTCTTCGTTGTTTCAGCCTGACGAAGTTTTCATTTAGGACTGATAATGGAGTCACCAACAGGAGTTTTCAATTTAAGTTCTTAAAATATGGCATTACCTATAAATGTTGAAGATTTGCTCAGCAAACGGAAGGTCGAGTCTAATAGAATTGAGTTTAAGGCAAGTTGGAATCCGGATAAGATTTACCATACAATTTGTGCCTTTGCTAATGATTTGGAGAACATTGGTGGCGGATATATCCTTGTGGGAATTGAAGAGGAAAACGGAGTCGCCAAAAGGCCTGTAAAAGGATTGGCAGAAAATGAAATAGATCATATCTTAAAAGAAATGGTGGGATATAATGCAAAAATATCACCAACATATTTGACCAAAGTTTCTGTGGAAGAAGTTGATGGTAAAATTGTCTTGATAATATGGGTGCCTGCAGGAATAAATCGGCCTTACTCTGTTATGGAAAGTGTGGTTGCCAAAAAATCTGTAGCTAAATTTTATGTGCGAAGCAAGTCTTCAACAATTGAGGCGAAAGGCGAAGTATTGGATGAAGTTCGTGAGTTAGCCAATCGAGTGCCGTTTGATGAACGAGGAAATGCGTTGGTAAAAATTGAAGATATTTCAGGGGTACTGGTATATGAATATCTCAAAAAAGTTGGAAGTAAATTGACTGAAGGTTTTACTGCAAAGCATTTGTTGGATATTCTCGATGCGATGGACTTACTCACGGGGCCGGCAGAAAACAGACTGATAAAAAATGTTGCTGTCATGATGTTTTGTGAGTATCCCGAAAAATTCTTTCCGGTTACGCAAGTTGATATTGTATTGTTCCCGGAAGGTTGCATTGAGAATCCTGATTTGATGATAGAAGTCCCCAAGATAACAGGCCCTGTCCCTAAAATTATCGATGAAACACTATCATATCTTCGTACGAATGTAATTAAAAAGAAGATCATAAAATTGACAGATAATGCAAAAGCTGATAAAATTTTTAATTATCCATATCAAGCATTCGAGGAAGCTGTTGTGAATGCCTTGTATCATCGTGATTATCAAGAACGAGAACCTGTCGAAATAACAATAGAGCCAACACATGTCGACATTTTGAGTTATGCCGGTCCTGATAGGTCGATTAGCGCTGAAGCCATTAAGGCGGCTCGAAAGTTAAAAGCCCGCAGATATCGGAATCGTCGATTAGGAGATTTCTTAAAAGAATTAGATTTGACAGAAGGTAGAGCAACGGGAATACCTACAATTCAAAAAGCATTGAAAGAGAATGGCTCTATGCCTGCGACGATTGAAACAGACGAGGATAGAACCTATTTTTTAATGACTATTCCGTGTCGGCATGGATTTGAAGATGGAACAACCGTGGGTTCTGAGAGTAGGAATAAAGTTATCGACAATGAACTTGAACGAATATTTGGACAAGTGTATTCTCAAGTTGAAGGTGCTGTTAATCAATGTACTATAAGTAATAAAGAGGAACTTGGACAAATACTTGGACAGATGTATGTCCAAGTTTGGGTAAAATCGCGGTCTAAAGACAATGTTCTTACACTCATTTCAGATACAATTAATCTGTTATGTGTTTTAAAGGACACTGATTTGTCTGCTAATGTATTGAATCGGGATATGTCTTTTGATTCCACAAAAGAATTAAAGCGTAAAATTATTCTTCCTCTTATTGAAATGGGCTATGTCGCTATGACTTATCCAGATAAACCGACAAGTGCCAAACAAACTTATAGATTGACAAAAAGGGGGCAAGAACTTTTTTAACTTGAATTTTGGGATAAGTTGCTAAGTTGTTTAGAGTGAATTCTGTTGCATCCCAAACGGCGAATTGTTCGCTTTTTTGTGAACATTCGCAGATATGGGGTGTTTACTGAGAAAAGACAGACAGGCAATGAAAGTAGCAATTACGGGAGCAACGGGGTTTGTCGGCTCCCATTTGACAAAATTCCTTGTGGCCAACGGGCATACGGTCATTCCGCTGGGTCGGGCATTTTTTACCGACAGGGCGGAGTCGCAGTTGCTTGCCGCTGTCAATCGGGCGGATGCGGTGGTGAACCTTGCCGGCGCTCCTATCGCACACCGTTGGACCGATTCCTATAAAGAACTGCTTTATAGTAGCCGCATTGCGCTGACCACCCGGCTCGTTAAAGCCATCCGGCAGGCTGATAGCCGGAAAATATTGGTTTCGGCTTCGGCTGTGGGCTACTATTCGACGGAGGGCGAACACGATGAGTATTCCATCGAACGTGGACAGGGATTCCTTGCCGACTTGTGCAATTTCTGGGAACTGGAAGCTGTCAATGCGATGAAGAATGCGCGCGTGGTGATTGTCCGTCTTGGACTTGTCATGGGCAAGGACGGCGGCTATTTTGCCCGTGCAAGCCGTTTGTCGCGTTTTGCCGTAGCCATGACTATCGGACGCGGTCAGCAACCTTTTCCGTGGATTGACATTCGAGATGTTTGCCGTTCCATCCTGTTCTTATTGGAATCGGACGAAGCAAAAGGGTATTATAATCTGACTGCTCCCCAAATGATTACACAGCGGGAGTTTACCGATGCCGTGAAGCGTCACCGCCGGCTGTTGCTCACCTTGCCTATTCCGCAATTTATGGTGCGGATGGTTATGGGTGAAGCCCCGAAGTGGTGGTCGAAGGCCAGCGAGTCCATCCGAAACGCCTGCTTGAATCCGGCTATCAGTTCCTTTCGCCTACTATCGACAGTTTTCTCGATTCGATAGAAAATAAGAAAAAACGGTGATTTTAAATAGAAAAGTTCAATAGTAACCTGTTTCGCACATTTTTTGGGAAACAGGTCATTTTTTTGTCTGGATTGTTTGTGGGTAAGGAAGAGTTATATATCTTTGTGATGTTATAACATGCTGATATATAAATATTTAAATAAATGATTATAATATGATTTTAAAAGAAGTATTAGAACAATTCAGTTTGTCGGAAGAATCAAGAAAAGCATTGATAAATGAAAGATTGGAAGCTCCGAGAGAATTTAAAACGGTTGCAGCAGCCATTTTGAGCGGTTGTTTTGTAGTCCGGCAGTTGGGCGGTGAGAAAAAGGCGGTCCGCGTTTATCCTACTTGCGTGGAAATCTATTATCATGAGGAAGGCCACGAAATAAAAGATCCGATTGTATATCACCGAAACAGAAAAACGAAGACTACCAAAAAGAACTATGAAGTTTTTTTATTGGGCAAATTGCACAATCATGTTTCCGGTATTGATATTACTTTTGAAAAAGGAGAAAAGCCAGAGACGGCTGTTCGGGCATCGGCATTGATTCGGGAATTCCGTATCGAAGGGCATGAAGAGGTCGAAGAGCGTTCCACTTATTTGTATGAGGCTTTGTATTCACAATTCTCAATTTTTGACGGAGGTTTCTCCGTGGTTTGGGAGGATGGAACCGAGAAAGAAGTGGACAATGGAAGCCCGCGTAAAAATGTAGCGATGTTTGATAAGAAGGACGATGATTATGTGAAAAGGCACAAAGAGCAACCTGCCAAAGGCTTTGTGCCGGATGAAAGAAAATGGCAATTCAGATTGAAAAAAGAGGAATGATGTTGTTGGATACGGATGCCAATGTCGTTTGTCTTTCCTCATGGTTGAAAGCGGAATATCCTGATGCCTATGCGGGTTTGATTCGTATTCTTCACGAAAATGCCGTAGACTATTCCCTCATTCCCGCTACGGTGGATTTGTGGTGTCGGGATTATATGCCTGTTCAAATTGGCATTAATGACTTTGTTTGCTATCGCTATTGGCCCGATTATCTGTTGCGGAGGAAATCCGATGTACGGTATATCACGGATACACGACAGGTTTGTCGCACTATGGGATTGTCTTGCCGTTATTCCGATATCATTATCGATGGCGGCAATGTGGTGAAAACCGGGAATCATGTAATAATGACGGAAAAGGTGTTTGCCGAGAACCCGATGTTCAGCAGGGATGAGCTGTCGGATAGATTGACTGAATTGTTTGGCTGTCCGATTGTATTCCTTCCGTGGGACAGACTTGAAATATATGGACATGCCGACGGGTTGGTCAAGCCTGTCTCTCCCGACACTGTATTGCTGACGAATTACGGCGATTTTGACAAGGATTTGTTTTATGAAATGCACCGCCGCTTGTCAGTTTATTTCCGGGTGGAGTGTCTGCATTATGATGTGCGGAATAAGGATACAAGGAATTGGGCGTATATAAATTTCTTGTCGGTAGGGAAACTGATTGTGTTGCCCAGATTGGGAATTGATGAAGACGAACAGGCTTTCGGGCAGATAAGGGCATATTATCCGGATTGCGTTGTGGTGCAACTGGATGTGCGTGATTTGGTCGCTGCCGGAGGGGCATTGAATTGCGTTACCTGGTGCAGGAAGGTGTGACGGCTATTCCAATATGAGTTTCAGAATTTCCTGACGGTCGGAAGGGGCAAACCAGTGCATGTCGGTGTCTTTTGCGTACCAGGTGAGCTGTTTTTTTGCGTAGACACGGGTGTTTTTCTGAATGCGTGCCACGGCGGTGTCGTAGTCCATCGTGCCGTCCATCCATGCAAACAGTTCCTTGTAGCCTACAGTGTTGAGCGAGTTGAGGTGTCGTTGTGGGTAGAAGCGCCGTGCTTCGTCGATGAGTCCCGCTTCTATCATTTTTTCCACGCGGCGGTTGATGCGGTCAAACAGTTGTTCGCGCGGCAGGTTGAGTCCGATTTTCACAATGCGGAAAGGCCGTTGCTTCACGCTGTTGGTGCGCAGTTCCGAGTAGGGGCGTCCTGCCTGAAGGCAGATTTCTACGGCGTGGATGACACGTTTGTGGTTTTTCAGGTCGACTTGATTGTAATAAACGGGGTCGAGGCGGCGCAGTTCTTCGCGCATGGCCTCCGCTCCGTCGCGTTCGAAGCGTTCCACTACCTCACGGCGGATTTCGTCGCTGATGGTGGGAATATTGTCAATGCCCTTGCACACGGCATCGACATACATCATCGAGCCGCCGCACATCACCACATAAGGCGAACGGGCGAAAAGTTGGGGAAGCAACTGCATCACGTCGTCCTCAAACTGAGCGGCACTGTAGTATTCCTCCAGGCTGAGCGTGCCGACAAAATGGTGTTTCACTGCTGCCATCTGTTCGGCGGTAGGGGCTGCCGTTCCTGCCGTTATACGGAGGAATCACCGATGAAACACACCGCGCGAATAATATCCGCACTGCTCGCTCTTATCACTCTCCTCGTACCGCTCGTTGCATGCTCAAGATCCGACGACGACGGAAACACCACAACTCCCGCCGACTCTTCCGCCGCCGAACCGGCAGAGACGACAAGCGTATTCGTTGACATCTTTCGTATTGTTCAGTAAGCCGTTAGCGTTGTTCTACCAGTTTGCAGATTTCCACAATCACTTTTGCGGCCTTTTCCATCGATGGGATGGGCACAAATTCATAACGGCCGTGGAAGTTCAGGCCGCCGGCAAAAATGTTAGGGCATGGCAGACCTTTGAAAGAAAGCTGAGCACCGTCTGTCCCGCCACGAATCGGTTGTACGATAGGAGTGACGTCGGCATTCAGCATGGCCTGTTTTGCAATGTCGATGATATACATCACCGGCTCGATTTTCTCGCGCATGTTGAAATATTGGTCTTTGATTTCAATGGATGCGCAGCCCGGATATTCGTGGTTGATTTTGCGTGTAAGGTGTTCCAGTTCCTTTTTGCGGCGTTGGAAGCGGTCGAGGTCGTGGTCACGGATGATGTAGGTGAGCGTTGACTCTTCGACGGTTCCTTCAAAGCCTACCAAATGGTAGAAGCCTTCGTAGCCTTCCGTGTGTTCCGGAGTTTCCCAACGCGGGAGCATGATGCTGAACTGGTTGGCGATGCGGATGGAGTTGATCATCTTGTGTTTCGCATAGCCCGGATGCACGTTGCGGCCCTTGAAGGTGACTTTAGCCGATGCGGCGTTGAAGTTTTCGTATTCCAACTCGCCGATGGCACCGCCGTCCATGGTGTAGGCCCAGTCGGCAGCAAACTGCTTCACGTCGAACTTGTGGGCACCCAGTCCGATTTCCTCGTCAGGGTTGAAACCGATGCGGATATCGCCGTGCTTGATTTCCGGATGCTGTTTCAGGTATTCCACAGCGGCAATGATTTCAGCCACGCCGGCCTTGTCGTCGGCGCCGAGGAGCGTTTTTCCGTCGGTCACGATCAGTGCCTGTCCGGTGTAGTCCTTCAGTTCCGGGAATTCGTTGGGCGAAAGTACTACGTTGTTTTCAGCGTCGAGCACGATGTCGCCACCGTCGTAGTTCTCTACGATACGCGGGTTTACATGGCGTCCCGACATGTCGGGCGACGTGTCGAGGTGGGCGATGAAACCTACAGTCGGCACTTTCTTGTCGGTGTTGCCCGGCAGAGTGGCCATCAGGTAGCCGTTATCGTCGAGGGTAATGTTCTTCAGTCCCATTTCCTTCAGCTCCTTTTCAAGAGCCTGGGCAAAAATCATCTGCCCCGGAGTGGACGGTGTGAGATTGGTCAGTTCGTCACTCTGAGTGTCGAACTTCACGTACTTCAAAAATCTGTCAACAACGTTCATATTCCTATCGTTTTTATTTCAATTTATTCTTGATTCTATCGGCATCCGCCAAATTTGATACAAACTTACACAAAATTGCCGTCATTTGCGAATAAATTTGAAATAAACGTGCGGAAATGGCGGTCATTTGTTTTTGGTGGGGTTGGGATGAAATTTTCATGTCCGTATTTGGTCGTTTTAGGTCTGAATTTGTCAGCTTCGCGTTTCTTAATAAAAATATGTGGGGAAGGGATGGCTACTTTTGCAAAAAGTACAGTTACACAATCAAAAAATTGGTAAGGATATGTTTAAGAAAATTGTAAATTTTTCCATTAAGAAAAAGATTTTTGTAGTCTTTGCTACATTGCTTTTGCTTGTGGGAGGCATTTATTCGATGGTGACATTGCCCATCGATGCGGTGCCCGACATTACGAACAATCAGGTGCAGATTGTGACCGTTTCTCCAACCCTTGCTCCGCAGGAAGTGGAAAAACTGATTACGCTCCCTGTTGAGGTTAGCATGAGCAATATTATGAACGTAGAAGAAATCCGTTCGGTGTCCCGTTTCGGGCTTTCATTGGTGACGGTAGTGTTTAAGGAGGATGTGCCGGTGCTGGATGCCCGACAGCTCGTCAACGAACAGATACAGACCGTCGCGGGGGAAATCCCCTCGGAGTTGGGTACTCCCGAACTGATGCCGATTACGACGGGCTTGGGCGAAATATACCAGTATGTGCTGAAAGTGGCTCCGGGTTACGAAGACAAGTACGACGCAATGGAATTGCGCACTATTCAGGACTGGATTGTAAAGCGCCAGCTTTCCGGTATACCGGGAATCGTGGAAATCAACAGTTTCGGCGGTTACCTCAAGCAGTATGAAGTGGCGGTTGATCCGGAGGTGCTCTATTCGCTGAACATCACTATCAGCGACGTGTTTACGGCTTTGAGCCGAAACAACCAGAACACGGGTGGCAGCTACATTGAAAAATCGTCGAAGGCCTATTATATCCGTTCAGAGGGTATGATCAAGGATATTCGCGACATCGAGCAGATTGTGGTCACCAACCGGGGTGGCGTGCCGGTGCATGTGAGCGATATAGGCAAGGTTCGTTTCGGAGCTCCGAAGCGTTTCGGTGCGATGACAATGGACGGTGAAGGCGAATGTGTCGGCGGTATTGCGATGATGCTCAAGGGCGCCAATGCCAATGTGGTGACCAAAGAGCTGGAAAAGAGAGTGGCCGCAGTGCAGCAGATGTTGCCGGAAGGAATCAGCGTGGAACCCTACCTGAACCGTTCGGAACTGGTGAACCGTAACATATCAACTGTTATCCGCAACCTTATTGAAGGTGCGTTGATTGTGTTTCTTGTACTGATCATATTCCTTGGAAATTTCCGAGCCGGACTGATTGTCGCATCCGTCGTGCCGTTGGCCATGTTGTTCGGCTTTATCATGATGCGGCTGTTTGGCGTGTCGGCCAACCTTATGAGTCTTGGTGCGATAGACTTCGGTATCGTTGTCGACGGTTCGATTGTCATTCTGGAGGGTATTCTTGCCCATCTTTACAGCAAGTCGTTTGTGGGGCGCAAGTTGACACGCGAGGAAATGGACGCCGAAGTGATGCGAGGTGCCGGAAAGGTTGTGCGCAGTGCAACATTTGCCGTACTCATCATTTTGATTGTATTCTTCCCGATTCTCGCGTTGAGCGGAATTGAAGGCAAATATTTTACGCCGATGGCAAAAACACTGGTGTTCTGTATTATCGGTGCATTGCTGCTTTCCCTCACTTATGTGCCGATGATGGCTTCCGTATTCTTGAAGCGCACACCGTCGTTGAAACCTACGTTTGCCGACCGTTTTTTTGCATGGTTGAACAAATGGTACAAGCGCACATTGCATGTGGCATTGAAGTACGTATGGTGGACGATTTCCGTTTCTTTCGTTCTTTTGGCACTGTCGCTGTTGTTGTTTACGAAGCTGGGAGCAGAATTCATTCCTACGCTTGACGAAGGCGATTTTGCCATGCAGATGACTTTGCCTGCCGGCAGTTCGCTTTCAAAGAGCATCGAGATTTCATTGGCTGCTGAAAAGAAATTGAAGGAGGAATTTCCTGAAATCAAGCATGTAGTGGCCAAGATCGGTACGGCTGAGGTGCCGACCGACCCGATGGCTGTGGAGGATGCCGACGTGATGATTGTCATGAAGCCTTTCAGTGAATGGACTTCAGCAAGCAGCCGCGAAGAAATGGTGGAAAAAATGAAAAAGGCACTGGAGGAAGTCGGTGGGGCTGAGTTTAATTTCAGCCAGCCTATCCAGTTGCGTTTCAACGAACTTATGACGGGTACGAAAGCCGACATCGCCATCAAGCTGTATGGTGAGGATATGGACGAGCTCTATAATAAGGCGAAAGAAGCGGCAACCTATGTGGAGAAAGTGCCGGGTGCTTCCGATGTCATTGTGGAACAGACAATGGGACTGCCGCAGTTGCTGATTAAATACAATCGTGCGAAAATCGCCCGTTATGGCATTGACATAGAGGAACTGAACACGATTATCCGTTCAGCCTACGCCGGTGAAACGGCCGGAACGGTGTTTGAAAACGAACGTCGTTTTGACCTGGTGGTTCGCCTTGACAAGGATAAAGTCAAGAACCTGAATATCGACAAGCTGTTTGTCCGTTCAAACGAGGGCATACAGATTCCAGTGAGCGAGGTGGCAAGCATCGATTTGGTCGACGGTCCGCTGCAGATTAACCGTGATGCTACGAAACGTCGTGTGGTTATCGGTGTCAACGTGCGCAACGCCGACATTCAGCAGGTGGTTTCACAAATCCGCGAATCGCTCGACAAGAACGTGAAGTTGCAGCCGGGCTACTATTTCGAGTATGGCGGACAGTTTGAAAACTTGCAGAAGGCAATCAACACGTTGTCGGTTGTGATTCCGATTGCACTGGCATTGATTTTGCTGTTGCTCTTCTTCGCGTTCAAGAGTCTGGTCTACTCGCTAGTGGTATTCTCTACGGTGCCGCTCTCGCTGATTGGCGGTATCGTCGCGTTGTGGATTCGAGGATTGCCATTCAGCATTTCGGCCGGAGTCGGGTTTATCGCTCTCTTCGGTGTGGCGGTTCTTAACGGTATTCTGATGATTAACCACTTCAATGATTTGAATAAAGGTAAAAAATACAAGATGTGTACAAGCAGAATTTTGTCCAACGGATGCGGGCATTTGCTCCGTCCGGTGTTCTTGACGGGACTGGTGGCTTCGTTGGGCTTTGTGCCGATGGCTTTGGCCAAGTCGGCAGGAGCGGAAGTTCAGCGCCCGTTGGCAACGGTGGTTATCGGCGGTCTGATTGTTTCGACGGCAATGACGCTGGTCATCATTCCGGTGTTCTATAGATTGGTGGCCCAGTTCAGATGTGCATGGGCACGCAAGAACAATCGGAAAAAGATTTCCGGAAAAGGGGCGGTTGTGATGTTGGCTGTCGCACTCTCGATGTTCGGTAACGCGTATGCAGCTGCTCCGGCGCAAAAGGTTACGCTGGAAGAAGCGGTGGAAATAGCGGTGAAAAATCATCCCCGTCTGAAAATGGCCAGTGTCGACATTGAGCGGATGCGTGCCACCCGCGGAGAAATCTGGGACGGCGGCAGCACTTCGTTCAGCTATTCCTGGGGACAGCTGAATGGTGAATACAACAAGGACAATGAACTGGCCATCGAGCAGTCGTTGGGTTCGCTGCTGACTCCTTTCTATAAAAATACGCTGGTGAAAACCCAGGTTGCGCGAGGTGAACTCTACAAAAAGCTCGTGGAAAAGGAAATTACGGCTGAGGTGAAAAGAGCTTGGGTCAACTATCAGTATGCCTACAACCTGTACCTCCTCTACGGCGAACAGAAGGAACTGGCCGAGAAGTTGCAGGAAAGCGGCAAGCTGCGTTATGAGCAGGGCGATATTGATTTGTCGGAACGAAACATGATATCCAGTACGGCGGCCGACATCTACACGCGTTGGTTGCAGTCGGCCGAAACTCTTCGTTTGGCGGAGAAGCGTTTCCGTTGGGTGTGCTATTCGGAGGAGGATATCGTGCCGGCCGACAGTTCTCTGTCGATTCTTCCCCTGAATCCTCAGTCGGTGAGCGTTTCTGCCGACCGTCTGAATTATTTTGCAAACAATGTGAAAGAGAAGAAGGACGCGCTGAAAATAGAAAGGAGCCGTTTCTTCCCTGAATTCTCGTTGGGCTATACGCGTCAGAAAATATCGCCGCTCAATGGGTTGAATTCGTGGATGGTGGGCGTTTCTTTCCCTGTTCTGTTCATGCCACAGCAAAGCAGAAGCAAGCAGGCCAAGATTGCCGTGAAGATGGCGGAATGGGAAGAAGTGAGCAATCGGACGGAATTGGAAAACAAGATTGACGAACTGCAAGGCCGCATCATGCAGCAGCGCAAAAGCCTTGACTATTACGAACACGCGGCTTTGCGCGAAGCGCAGTCTTTGCAGGAAAGTGCCCTGCTCAAATTTAAGGAGAGCGAAACGAGTATTGCCGAATTGATACAGAGCCTGATTGTGGCTCGCGACATTCGGAAGAACTATATGGAAACAGTGTTCAACTACAATGTTTCGGTGTTGGAATTGGAATTGTATACAGAATAAATCAATAGAAAAAATGAAACAGATAATTTTAACCGGTGGTGGCACTGCCGGACATGTAACACCTAATATTGCATTACTTCCAAGTCTTGCGGCTGCCGGATATCAGGTAACTTATATAGGTTCTTATAC
>URMA01000084.1 GCA_900548875.1 uncultured Porphyromonadaceae bacterium
GTCAGAACTGGGCAATGTGGATTGGAATGTTCTGCTTGAAAGCGTCTCAAATATTGGTACAAACTTCACAAAGGGAAACCTAAAGCAAGACATAGACAACCTCTATGCGATGGGCGTTAGCCTTGCTTCGGCTGGAGCTGGCAATGCTGTCAGTTCCATTCTTGGGAACAGTTCCTTTAACGGAACCATTATGGACAAGACAAGCAGTGTCATTGAGATAGCCGAGAATGTGTACGACTTATACGGCAATCTTTCCAAGAATGCCGGAAATACCTTGTTGCAGTTTATTGGTGGAGAGGAAGGCATCGCCAATCTCTTCTCTTTGTCGAATTACAACACAACGGCATGGATTACAGACTATGCCAATGAAGCATTCGGCCAGTACTACACACAAAGGTGGTATATATATCGTGTAGATGCTGGTTCCATTAAACTTTGCGACTATTATCCTCCTGAAGACAACAACTCAATTATCAACGGTAATCACTGGTACAGAATCAGCACTACAGATGAAAACTTTTATCCATCCTCCGCACAGCGTGAAGCTGCACTCCAGAACTCCGAGAATCATGCAGGATACAGTCGTTCACAGATAGCCAATCTGGATAAAGCCAATGATGGCTATACCTATAGCATCTCATATTATATGCTCGCATACAAGATTAATTCTTCAAAGAATGGATTGTATGCAAAAGCATACGCTTACGAGATTCATGCTACCAAAAGCTGGAATCGTAAGGAAGTAGTCTATGAAGACATATTTGATTCATACACTATGGACCTGAATACATTTAAGGCGGGGATGAACGCACGTATCTGAACTAAACGATAATGAAGAGGGCTATACCTATTATCTGGGAAGTGACCCAAAGAAATACTACCAGACTACCAATGCCCAGAAGATTTCAGGATGTGAGACAGCAACCATCAGCGTAACCTGTCATGACGGTGCCAAATTAGGAGAAGGTTCAACACAATACAAATGTTCTGATTGTGGAAGCAGTGTAAACAACCATACCAAGCAATGTTCTATGGCAACAAGTGTTTCCGAAGGAAGTATCAATACATCTGAAATAGACTCCAAGATAACGGAGTTGAAAGGAAATATTGTCTCAGTACAATCAGAAATAACAGCACTGGAGGCAGAAAACGCAGAGCTCCTGAAAAAAATCCAGACAGCAAGCGTCGAGGATGCTGCAATATACAGACAGTCCTACAATGAGAACAAAGACAGAATATCAAGACTAAAAGCTGAGATGAGCTCGTATGAGACAGAACTGTCACAGTATGAACAGGCAAAGCAGGAAGCTATCGACGGTGAGAATGCTGCCACGGATGACTACTACCGCATACCGGCTATCATGCAGGATTGTAAAACAGCCTATAATCTGTCGTGGAACGGTTCAGGTGCATGGGAAGGCAATACATTCGTTCGTACTGCCTCCATGCCCAACATCAACGGTACCATAACCTTTAAGGCAACCATCTCCATAGCCAGGAAACCAAAATATTTCCTTTGGATTAAGATACACCGTGCTATCGTACAGATTTCATGGACGCTTACTACAGAATATAGTGACACGCAGGTTGTTGAAGTAGTCAATCTCGATCCGTCCAAATCGGATGCAGAAAAAGCCAACGAGGTCAATTCAAAATTATCAGAAGTGGCCAGAGAATTTCCGGATTGCACTCCTTCTGTGGAATATGCCAAAAGCAGTCCTGTGGAAGTCGATGATACCGGTGATACCTATCATCTGCTCTGGTCAAGCGACAGACTTGAAATAGCCCGTCAGATTGACACGAGACTCACCAATATCTATGCCGACCTTGTATCATTGGAAAAGATGATGCACTACAAACATTCCATCATAGATATGCTGAAAAGCGTGGTCCCATATATCAACGATGACAGTGGCAGAAGATTGACCCTCATTGAACAATGTAGAAAACGCTGGTTGCGTCAGGCAGCCTCCAGTGCCCACTCAGATACATATAATGGTAAATACGATGAAGATGAAAGCGACCAGGAATAACATAATGCCGATTATTGTTTGCCTTTTGGTATTGTTCCCGTTCACTGCCAAGGCTCAATATGGTTTTGATGTAGCTTCCATAGAAGCCTATATCAACGACCATAAACAACAACGAAGTCTGCTGCTTGTTCGATCCACACTGGAAGCGAGCAATAAACTTCTGCATGAGTACAGCAGTGATGCCAATATCGGCTTCAGGGACATCAATAAGGAACTTGACAGATACACGCGTGCGTTTGACGTTATTGACATTCTGTATCAGTCTCTTAGGACTAGTCTCAATATCTACAACACCTACGAAAACATCAGTGACCGTATGGGTGATTATAAAAACATGCTTGAAGACTTCAGAAGGAAGTGTCTGGACAGAGGAAACATTGTAAGCACTGATACCTTGATAATCACAGTCAATGTCGGTGCTTTGGCAAAGATTGCCGAAGAAGGAGACAATCTGTATCGTTCGGTCAGTGATTTAATCCTGTATGCAACCGGTGCGGCAGCCTGTTCAACTGCGGATCTCTATCTCATTCTAATGAACATAAACAACTCACTCGACAATATCAGGACGCATCTGAACAGGGCATACTTTGAAACCTGGAGATACATTCAGGTACGCATTGGATATTGGAAAAGACAGGTTTATCGTGCAAAGACCAAGGAAGAGATTATTAATGATGCTTTTGGCCGGTGGAAAGTTGCGGGCTATTTAGGCTATTAAATAACAATTTAAAACTCAACAGATATGGTACATTCTATCAGTTATCGGACAACATTATGTTTATGTGCAATGCTGCTTTGTTTCAAAGCAGTTGCCCAATCTTATGTGACATACAATCACGATGCAACAAAAATGAATCAGATTACAGTTCAGGAAATAGGTGTTGGCGGACTAACCCCTGCTTTCTACTACACCCTCTTTCATAACAGCTACCAAAAATCGGCAGCAAGTAAAAACAAGCTGAGCTTTAGAACACTGGCTGGTGTAGAATCATACCAACAGGTAGATTTAGCTGACAGCATTCAAGCGTCACTGACTCAGCGGGCTGAAATTGAAGCTCTCAATATTGCCGATAGACAGATTGACATTGCCTGGCTTGCAGAAGGCAGCAAAGTGAATAAAAAGCTATCAGACTTTGAAAAGAATATCAACCGCATCATCAGTACTGGAGGTACGGCAAATGATAAAACACGATGGAACGAATACTACAAGATTTTTCAGACAGCCATTAAAGCAACCCAGGATGCTTATATGCCCAATGCCCAAAGGAAAAGGCAATACCTTGCGATATACGCTGATATAGAGCATCAGAACGAAATTCTTATAGCGTATCTGATTCAATTAAGCAACAGGAGCAAAACTGCTTCCCTATTGTCTGCCCGCTTGAATAGACGGACTGATGTTGCTTCTCATGCAACCGAAGCATTTAGCCGTTGGCGAGACGCCGGGCAACTAAATTCAGGAGGGCACAATTAACAGAGAATTATAACATAAAAAGGAAACTAAAATCATGGCAGATTCAAATATACTCTCAGATTTCGGTATCAATATTCTTGAAGAAGAGATTGATGACGTGATTTTCCAGACAAACGAGTTCCTTACAGATGCCACATTCACAGGTTCACAAGGACCGTTCTGGTGGATTCTCCAAATGTGCATGGCTCTCGCTGCTCTGTTCTCTATTGTAGTGGCTGGAAATATAGCTTATAAGATGATGGTGAAGCACGAGCCTCTGGACGTGATGAAACTGTTCCGGCCATTGGCAATATCCGTTATTCTGTGTTGGTGGTATCCACCTGCAGATACGGGAATAACCAACAGTGGAAGTAGCTGGTGTTTCCTTGACTTTCTTTCTTACATTCCTAACTGTATCGGTTCATATACTCATGACCTTTATCAGGCAGAATCTTTACAGATAGAAGATAAGTTTGAGGAAGTTCAGGAACTCATTTATGTCAGGGACACTCTCTATACATCCTTGCAAGCTCAGGCTGACGTAGCACATTCAGGAACGTCCGATCCGAATCTTATTGAGTCCACGATGGAACAGACTGGTGTTGAAGAAGTGACCAACATGGAAAAGGACGCATCCAGACTATGGTTTACTTCACTCACAGCTGGTGCAGTGGTCGGACTAGATAAAATCATTATGCTCATCGCTCTGATAGTTTATCGCATCGGTTGGTGGGCGACTATCTACTGCCAGCAAATCCTGTTGGGAATGCTGACGATTTTCGGGCCGATACAGTGGGCGTTCAGCATCCTGCCAAAATGGGAAGGTGCTTGGGCGAAGTGGCTGACACGCTATCTGACGGTGCATTTCTACGGGGCGATGCTCTACTTCGTGGGCTTCTACGTGCTGCTGCTCTTTGACATTGTATTGTGCATCCAAATCGAGAACCTGACGGCGATAACCGCCAGCGAGCAGCCGATGGCCGCCTACCTGCAGAACTCGTTCTTCTCGGCGGGCTACCTGATGGCGGCTTCGATTGTAGCTCTCAAGTGCCTGAACCTTGTTCCGGACTTGGCGGCATGGATGATACCGGAGGGCGACACGGCATTCTCTACCCGAAACTTCGGCGAGGGCGTGGCACAGCAGGCGAAGATGACGGCAACCGGAGGGTTGGGCGGCATCATGAGATAATCCGCAAAAGATAATATAAACCCAATAAAAATCATAACAACATGAAATTGCAAGAGAAAATCAAAAGCTGGTGCAAGGATGAGAAATTTATGTCCTTTGCACAGGAACGAGCGAGAAAAGAGGTTTGCGAGGTGGCGGAGAACCACCGCATCGACCCGCAGTATGAAGAACTGGACGAAGCCTTCGAGTACGACGACCGGTACATCGCCCCCTTAGTGACGTACCTAACGTACAAGCTGCGTCTTGCCCTGCTGCAGCGGAACGCTGGTAAGCGCAAAAGAGGAATCTGGTGGGTGCTTGTCCATGTGGAGATGCAGGGCTATTACGTGGAGATATTCTCGGCGGAGTTCGAGAATCTTTTGACGGAACTTCGGGATGCGGTCATACCCATGCTGCACACGGAATATGTACAGATGTTGAACGGTAAAAGGGAATAACCGATGGTCATCAAGAATTTGGAAAACAAAATCAGACTGGTGGGCATCATCTGTACCGCTTTTCTCGTGGGATGTGTCATCATCAGCTTGTCAAGCATCTGGACAGCCCGGACGATGGTCTCGGATGCGCAGAAGAAGGTGTATGTGCTGGACGGCAACGTGCCTATCCTCGTGAATCGCACGACAATGGACGAAACGCTTGATGTGGAAGCCAAAAGCCATGTGGAGATGTTTCATCATTATTTTTTCACGTTACCGCCGGATGACAAATATATCCGCTATACGATGGAAAAAGCGATGTATTTAGTCGATGAGACGGGGTTGGCACAATACAACACGCTCAAGGAAAAGGGTTTCTACTCCAACATTTTGGGTACGAGTTCGGTGTTCTCCATCTATTGCGACAGCGTGGCTTTCAACAAGGAGAAGATGGAGTTCACCTACTACGGACGGCAGCGCATCGAGCGACGGAGCAATATCCTGATGCGTGAACTGGTGACGGCAGGACAGCTCAAGCGTGTACCCCGAACAGAGAACAATCCGCATGGGCTGCTTATCGTGAACTGGCGTACCCTGCTGAACAAGGACATCGAACAGAAAACGAAGATCAACTACTAAACAACGGAGTTTATGAATATCAAGGGATTCAGGCGGATGCTCTTCGGTGAAAAGATGCCGGACAAGAACGATCCGAAATACAAAGACCGTTACGAGCGGGAGGTGTCCGCCGGACGAAAGTTCGCCCAAGCGACACGTATCGACAAGGCTGCCGCCAAGGTACAGGGATTCGCCAACGCGCACCGGATACTTTTTCTGGTCATCGTCTTCGGTTTCGCTATCGGAGGGTTCACTTGGAACATCTATCGCATTACGATGGCATACCGCAACAGCCGGCCGACACGCACGGCGACGGAAATGCAGGATTCGGTGCTGCGGGAAAGACACAAGAGGCTGCAAGGGGGTGAAATAAGGGAAAATCGGAACGAGAACAAGAAATATGAACCGCAATAAAGGAGTGCTTATGAATACACGATTTGAAAAATCAGTCCGCTCGTCGGACGAATGGTACACCCCGAAGGAGGTGCTGAAAGCGTTAGGCAGGTTCGACCTTGACCCTTGCGCCCCTGTCCGTCCGTTGTGGCCGACCGCCGAGGTCATGTATGACCGGGACATGGACGGATTGTCCCTGAAATGGGAAGGGCGTGTATGGCTCAATCCTCCGTACTCGCGTCCCCTTATCGAACAGTTTGTCCGAAAGTTGGCGGAACACGGCAACGGCATCGCGCTGTTGTTCAACCGTTGCGATTCCAAAATGTTTCAGGACGTCATTTTCGAGAAAGCGACGGGCATGAAATTCCTGCGCCACCGCATCCGGTTTTACCGCCCGGACGGAACACGCGGCGATTCTCCCGGTTGCGGCAGCATCCTGATCGCATTCGGAGTGGAAAACGCAGAAGTGCTGAAAAACTGCAGCATTGAAGGCAAGTATGTACAACTCAATTAAAAGATGTATGATGAAGATATTTGATAAAATCAATTTCAGGGAGCCGAAGTATATGCTTCCGGCTGTCCTGTATATCCCGCTTCTGGTTGCATCGTACTTCATCTTCGACCTGTTTCAGACCGAAACGGCGGAGATTCCGGACAAGACGCTGCAGACAACGGAGTTTTTGAACCCCGATTTGCCGGATGCCCGGCTTAAAGGCGGTGACGGCATAGGCAGCAAGTACGAGAACATGGCCAAATCATGGGGTAAGATACAGGATTACTCCGCAGTGGATAACATAGAACGAGATGAACCCGATGACAACAAGGAAGAATATGAATCGCAATACACGGTGGACGACATCGCCCTGCTCGATGAGCAACAGCAGGAAAAGGCTGCGGCAGCGCAAATTGCCGATGCCAAGACGCGCGAGCAAGAAGCTCTCGCGGAACTGGAGAAAGCCCTTGCCGAAGCAAGGTTGAGAGGACGCAATGAGGTATTACCGGCGACCGATACGGACAGTACCGCATCGGCGCAACCCCCGACGGCAACCATAGAGGTTAAGGGAAAAATAGAGGAAGAGAGCCGTTCGGTAAAAGCCCCGTCAGAGAACGAACCGCCCAGCGAAGTGGTACGCAAGGTAAAGACGGCTTCGGATTACTTCAATACGCTTGCGGTCAATGCCCGTGAACCGAAACTGATAAAGGCCATTATCGACGAGGACATCAAAGCGGTGGACGGCTCGCGTGTGCGGTTGCGTCTGCTCGACGACGTGGAGATCAACGAGTGCGTGGTCAAACGAGGGTCGTATCTGTATGCCACCATGAGCGGCTTCTCGTCGGGGCGTGTGAAGGGGAACATCACCAGCATTCTCATCGAGGACGAACTGGTGAAGGTCAGCCTGTCCCTTTACGACACGGACGGCATGGAGGGGCTTTATGTACCGAACAGCCAGTTCCGGGAAACGAGCAAGGATGTGGCAAGCGGTGCGGTGTCGGGGAATCTGAACATGAATACCGGCAGTTACGGCAACAGTCTCTCGCAATGGGGAATGCAAGCCGCTACGAATGCCTACCAGAAAACGAGCAATGCCATCGGCAAAGCTATCAAAAAAAATAAGGTAAAGCTGAAATACGGCACTTTCGTCTATCTGGTGAACGGACGTGAGAAACAGTAAAAACGGAAGCCATGATAGAGATTGACAACATATATAATATGGACTGTATCGAGGGCATGAAGCTCATGGCGAACGGCAGTGTCGATGCCGTGATAGCGGATTTGCCTTACGGCGTGTTGAACCGTAGCAACAAGGCGGTACACTGGGACAGGCAGATACCGCTCGAAGCGTTGTGGGAACAGTACCGCAGGATCACCAAGCCGGGAAGCCCCGTTATCCTCTTTGCGCAGGGCATCTTCTCGGCGCGGCTCATGCTCTCGCAACCCCGGATGTGGCGGTATAACCTCGTGTGGCGGAAAGACCGGGTAACGGGTCACCTGAATGCCAACCGGATGCCGCTACGCCAGCATGAGGACATCATCGTGTTCTACGACCGTCAGCCGGTATATCATCCTCAGATGATGCCGTGTCCACCGGAACGGAAAAATCATGGACGGCGCAAGACGGACGGTTTCACGAACCGCTGTTACGGTGAAATGAAACTGGCTCCGGTGCGTGTTGCCGAAGACAAGTACCCGACCTCTGTCATTTCCATACCCAAGGAACACAAGACAGGAGCATTCTATCATCCGACACAGAAGCCGGTAGCCTTGATAGAGTACCTGATGCGCACCTATACCAACGAGGGCGATGTGGTGCTGGACAACTGCATCGGTTCGGGTACGACCGCCATTGCCGCCATCCGCACGGGACGGCATTACATCGGATTCGAGATTGAACCGACGTATTGCGAAATTGCCGGACGACGGATTCGGGAGGAACTGGAACGTGGTCATGGGATTAAAGAAAGCGAAATAAGGGAAATAAAGAAATAAAAAAATAAAAAATATCAACAGAAACGATATGAACAAGAAAATAATTATAACTGCATTTCTTCTGGCGGCAGGACTTTTTGCCACACGGAACGCACAGGCTCAGCGTACATACGAAGAGATGGAACGGCTGACTGTCAATGAACAGGTAACGACCGTCATCACAGCCTCGGAACCGGTCCGCTTCGTGGATATTTCCACAGACAAGGTGGCGGGCGACCAACCCATTGAGAACATCATCCGGTTAAAGCCCAAAGAGACGGGACACGAGGACGGTGAAGTGCTGGCCATCGTCACCATCGTAACGGAACGCTATCGCACGCAGTATGCACTCATCTACACCACGCGGATAAGCGAGGCGGTGGCAGACAAGGAAATTCAGCTACAGGAACGGGATGCCTACAACAATCCTACGGTCTCGATGTCCACAGCCGACATGGTGCGTTTTGCAAGACAGGTGTGGAACTCGCCCGCGAAAATCCGCAACGTGGCGACCAAGGCGCACCGAATGGTGATGCGCCTGAACAATATTTACTCGGTGGGCGACTACTTCTTCATCGACTTTTCCATCGAGAACAAAACGAACATCCGTTTCGACATCGACGAGATACGGGTGAAACTGTCGGACAAGAAACTTTCGAAGGCAACTAACGCGCAGACCATCGAGCTGACTCCTGCCCTGGTATTGGAACACGGCAAGACGTTCAAGCACGGCTACCGGAACGTGATTGTCGTGAAAAAGATGACCTTTCCGAACGACAAGCTGCTGACTATCGAAATGACGGAACAACAAATCAGCGGGCGCAATATCAGCCTGAACATCGACTACGAGGATGTACTGGCGGCAGATTCGTTTAACGTGGATTTATTGGAGGAGGAATGACTATGAAAAAGACAATCATCCTGTTACTTGCCTGCGTATGCTTCGCCTTAAGCGCGAACGCCCAACGAGGCAGCGGCCGCCTCTCGCTCGGCGTGGGATTGCTGTATGAGAACGGCATGGACGTAACGCTTGCTTACGAGCATGAAATGAACTACCGTCATGCGTGGGAGTTCTTCGCCAACGGCTATCTGAAATGGACGGAATGTAAATCTTGCGGTCATATTTGTCCGGAATCCTTCTGGCGCAACTACCGCACTTATGGTTTCGGTGTGGCGTACAAACCTTGTGTGGTGCGTGGACGCAACCATTACGGCAACTTGCGTATCGGAGCTTCGGCAGGGAGCGACACGAACAAGTTTCTTGCCGGAATCCATGTGGGTTACGAGCACAATTATGAGCTGCGGTCGGGATGGACGCTGTACTGGCAGGTCAAGAGTGACATGATGATAAAAGGGGCGGATTTGCTGCGGACAGGTATCGTGCTGGGTGTAAAACTGCCGATAAAATAAAGGAAAAACAAAAAAACGGAAATGACATGATACGAAAGATTCAATGGATTGCAATGGTAGTGGCGGCGGTATTGTGCGCTGCCTGTGACGCCCATATCGACGTACCCGATACGGCGGTACGTCCGGGGCATATTCTCTGCGAGGACGGCACGGCATTGTCCTATGCGCAGTATGAACAATCGGGGAAGCGGGCAATAGCGGTTGTCTTTGATACCGAACGCCGTGAAGGAACGGAAGGGAACGGCTATGCGGTTTACCTGTGGGACATTGCTCCGGCGGCATTCGCCGACAGCCTCGGTGTCGCACAAGGGACGTCGGCCGACATCGGGGCATTGGACGGGAACATGAACACCTTTGCGCTGTACGACACAAGGGAGACGGCTTCGCCTATGGCGGAAGCGGTCTTTGACCTGTGGCGGTACGGACAGAGTGCCTATATCCCGTCGGTAGCACAGATGCGGTTGCTGTATGCTGTCCGGGAAACCGTCAATCCTGTCATTGAACGGTGCGGCGGTCATCCGTTGCCGTTGGATGAATACGATTGCTGGTACTGGACATCGACGGAAGTGTCCGGACAAGAGACGGCGAAAGCGTGGCTTTACTCGACAGGAAGCGGCGCGATGCAGGAGACACCTAAGACACAGGCGCATAAGCTGCGGCCTATAATTACCATGAACAAATAAAATGTGCAACGATATGAATATAGATATGCTTTTCTGTATAGTATTGATGGTATTGGGGGCTTTCCTCATATACTATCCCATCAAAGATGAATCACCTCGGCAAAAACTGAAAAAGCTCGCCGATTCTGTTGCGTCTGATAAAAAGGACATTGATTATCTGATTCAACGCTTCAGCTACCTTTTGGATAACATGGCGGCAGACAATGGGAAAGGTTCGGCTCTGAGATGCCAGATTGCCAAATTGGAGGAAGTTGTCAAGGAGTTGAACGGCAAACGCAAGGAACTTGAGTTAAACAACCGGTCGATGACGGATGTTAATGACGAATTGAAGCGAAGCAATGCCGAACTTTTAAGGAAGGCTTCTGAATTGCGTGATGAGATACAGCAACAGGAAATTAAAATCCAACAGCAGGAAGAATACATCAATTCTGTCCAGAGAGTCAAAGAAGGGCTTGAGATAGCCTTGGACAACATTCAGGCAGAAGAGGTGCATTATCTCTCACAGCCGATATTCAGCATGAAAATGACGCCTATAGTCAGAAGCAAACTCGAATCTCATGGGATATTGTATGTCGGCGACCTGATTCAGCTCAACGAGGAATATCTCATGGAAATCTGGGGTTTAGGACCGGTAGCACTTGAAAGAATAAAGACGAAACTGAACGAAAACGGTGTGTGGTTCGGTATGGATGTCATACGAATCAACGACCGTTGGTATCGTCGGAAACAAGAATTAACAACGGATTGATTCATGGAAGAGAGCAAAGAATTACAAGGGTTCTACAAGATATTCCGTGCGGTCATCTATATCTCCGTGCTGATGGAGTTCTTCGAGTATGCCATCGACCCTGCCATGCTCGACCACTGGGGTGGCATACTGATTGATATTCACGGGCGCATCAAGCAGTGGATGATTTACAATGACGGTAATCTTGTGTACAGCAAGATTGCGACGTTCCTGCTTATCTGCATCACCTGTATCGGTACGAGGAACAAGAAGCATCTGGAGTTCGATGCCCGGAGACAGGTGTTATATCCGCTAATCAGCGGACTGTTCCTGATTGTGTTCTCCGTGTGGTTGTACCATCATCCGATGGAAACGAGGCTCTACACGTTGCCACTAAATATCATCTTCTACATGGCGACCACGCTTGTCGGTGTGATATTGGTACATATCGCACTGGATAACATCTCGAAGTTCATCAAGGAGGGACTGGGTAAAGACCGGTTCAACTTTGAGAATGAAAGTTTCGAGCAGAGCGAAGAGAAGGTTGAGAACCAGTATAGCGTGAATATACCGATGCGGTACTATTACAAAGGTAAATTTCGCAAGGGATGGGTGTCGATAAGCAACTGTTTCAGAGGAACATGGGTAGTCGGAACTCCGGGCAGCGGTAAGACGTTCAGCATCATAGAACCGTTCATCCGCCAACATAGTGCCAAGGGCTTTGCGATGGTGGTCTATGACTACAAATTTCCGACACTTGCCACTAAACTTTACTATCATTACAAGAAAAACCAGAAGCTCGGAAAACTGCCCAAAGGGTGCAAGTTCAACATCATCAACTTCGTGGATGTGGAGTACAGCAAACGGGTGAACCCCATTCAGGCAAAGTACATCAATAATCTTGCGGCGGCGAGCGAAACGGCGGAAACCCTGTTGGAATCCCTGCAGAAAGGCAAGAAAGAGGGAGGCGGAGGCAGTGACCAGTTCTTTCAGACTTCTGCCGTGAACTTTCTTGCCGCCTGTATCTACTTTTTCGTGAACTACGAGCGGGAACCCTACGATGCAAACGGAAAGAAACTATATGCGGAGAAACGGCAAGATCCGCAGACGAAGTTCTGGAAGCCGACGGGTGTCGTTCGTGACCGTGAGGGTGGCAGCATCGTGGAACCTGCCTATTGGCTGGGAAAATACTCGGATATGCCGCATATCCTTTCATTTCTCAATGAGAGCTACCAGACTATTTTTGAGGTACTGGAGACGGACAACGAGGTCGCGCCGTTGCTCGGCCCGTTCCAGACGGCCTTCAAGAACAAGGCAATGGAACAATTAGAGGGTATGATTGGTACGCTGCGTGTCTATACCAGCCGTTTGGCCACCAAGGAATCCTACTGGATATTCCACAAGGATGGGGACGACTTCGACCTGAAAGTTAGTGACCCCAAGTCACCCAGTTATCTGCTGATAGCCAACGATCCGGAAATGGAAAGTATCATCGGAGCGTTGAACGCTCTGATATTGAACCGTCTCGTTACCCGTGTGAACACCGGGCAGGGGAAGAATATTCCGGTCAGCATCATCGTGGATGAGCTGCCGACACTGTATTTCCACAAGATAGACCGACTGATAGGTACGGCGAGAAGCAACAAGGTAAGCGTAACGCTGGGTTTTCAGGAGTTGCCGCAGTTGGAGGCTGACTACGGAAAAGTGGGAATGCAAAAAATCATCACGACAGTGGGCAACGTGGTAAGCGGTTCAGCTCGCGCAAAAGAGACACTGGAATGGTTGTCGAATGACATTTTCGGCAAGGTAGTACAGGTCAAAAAGGGCGTGACCATCGACCGGGATAAGACGAGCATCAATCTCAATGAGAATATGGACAGCCTTGTACCCGCCTCGAAAATTTCGGATATGGCGACGGGATGGATTTGCGGACAGACGGCCAGGGATTTCGTGAAGACGAAAACCGGTACAGGAGGCTCGATGAACATTCAGGAATCGTCTCAACCCTGTATTGCATTCCCGTGGCCATTTACATCTACCGGG
>URMA01000085.1 GCA_900548875.1 uncultured Porphyromonadaceae bacterium
TGGAGTTTGATATTGCAAAGGGGCGTTTCTCTTTCCGTCTGACCGCCCCATACAGTGAGGAACGACGGGAAGCAACGCGGCGATATGCCAGAGAAAACAGCACTACAAACTTGTTGAAATAATGTGGATTTGTTCATATTCTTGTGCTATACTTTTCTCAAAGGCACAGAATGGCAGATATAAATTCGTGGGAGAAAAAATATGAAGAAGCATAGAAAATGTAAAAAGATAATAGCTTTTGTAACAGTGTTGTTTATAGCATTTGTTGCAGTAATTGGGCTACACAAAACAGGGATTTATCGTTTTGATTTCTTAAAGGACATCTATAAAAAAATTGATTTTCAACTAAGTACGAACGAGCTTAACATTCCGCAGGACGCTCTTTCATTTTCTGTTTATGATATTGAACAGGAGGAATATTTATTTTACGAGGGCGATAGCCAACTTCCCACAGTAGCAAGTTTGGCAAAACTATTTGCCATTGATTATGCTTTGGGAAAAGTAGATTTGGAAGATATTGTTGAAGTAAATCAAGAGGTATTAGAACTTGTTCCGGCGGGTTCATCTTTAGCAAATCTGTATGCTGGGGAATACACAGTTAAACAAATCATGGAGGCTATGCTTGTTCCTTCCGGAAATGACGCAGCCTATGCGTTGGCATATCATATCGCTAAAAACGAATTAGGCGAAGGTTATACAGCAACGGAATATATAGATTATTTCATGACAGAACTTAGTGAGTATTTAATCGAAGCAGGCTATTCCAAAACAAATTTATATAATGACCCAAGTGGCGCGTCTATGCAAGCTGACTCTCATTTAGATGACATTAACCGCGTAGCGTTGAAGCTCCTTAACTACGATTTTGTTAAAGAATGTATTGGAAAAAGCGAATTTTCAATTCAAACTCCGCAAGGTGAATTTACATGGAAAAATACAAATGAATTTTTAGATGAAAATTCACCGTACTATAATGCAAATGTTAAAGGAATGAAAACAGGAACAATGGCATCTTCCTATAACATTGTTGTTCTGTATGAAAAAGATGGAAAAGCATATTTAATTACCTGTTTAGCGGCACACTCAAATGAGGGGAGATATAAAGCGGTACAGTCTGCTATCAACACGATTATTGAATAATGATGATGAAATATCCCGTTTAAGTAAAGTGTCAAAACAATAAGGGTAAGATAAAACAGCACACAATAAAACTTAATACCCACCCAAAAGGGCAGCCGAGAAATCGACTGTCCTTTTTCTACGCCGACAGGCAGAAAGGAGCGACCACCTATGACGAAACCGAGAGAAAAAACCCGCGAAGAACTGCAAGCCGAGATTGAGGACGGAAAGAAGAAAATCCGGCAGTTTGAGAACCGGGAAAAGATGCTGCGTCAGAAGCTATCCAAAGAGGAACGCAGAACGCGCAGTCACCACCTTATCGTCCGGGGCGCGGTCTTTGAGAGCATTGTGCCGGAAGCAAAGACCATGACCGACGAGGAAGCTGAGATTTGTGCCGTGACGGAGAATATGCAGCGTGCCGACTTCTCCCCGTT
Source organism: uncultured Porphyromonadaceae bacterium (assembly GCA_900548875.1). GTDB lineage: Bacteria > Bacteroidota > Bacteroidia > Bacteroidales > Muribaculaceae > Limisoma. Next base: position 1,554 of record URMA01000085.1, read on the forward strand.
CGAAGAGGCGGCGATTTTCCGTCGTTACGCCGAGGAAAAAGACTGGAGCATCGCCCGTATCGCGGAGACTTTTTCCAAATCGGAAACCTATATCCGCAAACGGCTCAACCTGACCTGCCTCATAGAGCCGTTCGCCGACCTGTTGCGTCGCAACGACATTTCGCTGGAGGTGGCTTTCGAATTGGCGAAATACGACGAGCAGGTACAGACGGAAGTTTATACGGAACATTTTGCCGGCAAGGAGTGGGGTTCGTGGATAGGAATCAAAGCCAAAGACCTTGCAAAAAGACTTTATGAGCGATATGCGTGCAAACTCGAAAATTATTCGTTCGACAAGTCCGACTGCGAGACGTGCCAGTATAATACGCTTAATCAGACCCTTTTCAGGGATTGTGCCGAGGATTGCGGAGCGTGCCAGAACAAGGAGTGTCTGGAGGCCAAAAATGCGGCCTATGTGCTCGACCGATGTATCGAATCGGCACAGGCAGACCCTTACCTGCAACTGGCGATCAACAGTGAGAGTAACCCGAAAGTCGTCGAAGCACTGTCGGTAAAAGGATACGAATTGACGGAACTCGATATTCCCGAATGGAAAATGGAACAGGAACCTCAAATGCCCGAACGACCTGTACTCAACAGAGAGGACTACGAAGACGACGATGATTTCGTAAACGAGCAGGAGTGGTACAACCAAAACTATGAACAGGAATTGCAGGAGTACAACGAAACAGTCGAATACTTAAAGTGCAGAGTGGCCGAAGGTCGAATCTGGAAATATGCCGTCATCGGCTATTCGTCGATCAAAATTTTCTACCGTATAATCGCCGACAAACCTGCGGAAAATAACGATACCGCAACCGAAGTCGGCGCAGAATTGCAGGCTCCTACCGCCAAGCTGGAAGCAAAGGACAACCGCAACAGGGAGATCTGCTACGAACATACTACGAGTGATTTGAAACAGCTCCTGCGGTGCAAAAAAGAGAATTTCCCGCAGACGCCTCTGACCGACCGGGAGCGACTGTTCTTTACCTATGCGTTGCTCGCCGACATTTCCGGAGCTTCCGAATCGCCACTCGAACTGGGACGCTATCCTTCGCAGCAGCAGCGGTTGGAGTATGCCGAAAGCATCACTCCCGAGCAGCAGACCGCCCTCACACGTATGGTTATCATGTCCTACTTTGAAAAGATCCGCGAAAACGGCGTAACGGATGAAACCCCCGATGTACAACTGCTTTCAGAATTTACCGACCTCCACTGGCCGGAACAGAGCAAGGCGATTCAAGAGAAACATCGTAGCATCTACGACAAACGTCATGCAGGTCTGCAACAGCGTATCGAGGCTATCCAAAAGGAAGCGGAATTGCTTCAACTGCGCAAGCAGGCTGCCGCCCGTGCATTACCCACAACAACCGTGTCACAGGACGGCATTACGGTAGATCCAACAACCGGAGAAATCATAGATGGCGTAGAAGAAGTGCAGGCGGTAGAAGTCATCGACACGGTTGCAGAGGCTGACCGCACACTGAAGGCACTGCCCGCTGCGACGACGGAAAGCGACACAACAGAGGAATCCGCGCAGCAAACGACCGAAACCGAGCGAAGCGAAGAACAGCCGGCAGATTATCCGCAGACGCCGGAGCCGGAGATCGAGGAGCCTGCGGAAGAACAGAGTCCACAATGGATGGAAGACGAACCGGAATCGGAACAGGAACCTGAAACCGGGGAGCCGGCCTCGGCACCTTACGCGCTGCCGGACCTGCTGTCGAAATCCGACGATACGAAGCAGGCTGCATAATCGGCAGGCTGGACGGACCACTCTCTGCCAGAGCAGAGAGTGGTCTTTTCTCAAAAACGGTTTACGGAAATCGGCCCTGAAGCGCACTGTATCTTGATTTTTTAGCGGTGGAGCGGAAATTCCCGTTTACGGCCGATATGCTTTGCCATGGGTGATACGTTCCTCTGTTCCGGGCGGAAATCCCAAGTCCGGCCGGTTGCTCATTTATCTGCCGAACATTATGTCTTATCATCCCTTGTGGCCCGACTTCACGCTCCGCCATGACGACCCTGCGGCATTGGCCGTACCCACGCAGGAGCTGCTGATAATCATTCGGGCGCTCATGACCCTCAATCAGACAGGGACATGCACCGCTTTTTACGAATACCATGCCCATGTGGGCATCTTCGAGATTACCCTGTTCGAAGGGCGATGGAATTACAGGAAGAAACCCATCGCTCGCTACAACATCGATTGCCGCAACGACCCGTTGCTGGACGAAGATACGCAAATGCCGGTTAATGCCGAACGGTTGATCGAAAACATGATATTGCAGGTGCAGTAAAACCTTCAGCGATTATTCATGCGCCTGTTATTTGAAATATGCTTATTATGCGATGCAGAAAGACATGCCTCGTGTTCCGAACGTTCCGCTTAGCATTCCTCCTGCCAAAAACCTATTATACGGATAAGGATATCGTTCGGGCGAAAAAATATTCTACCATAGTTTTTCAACGCCAAAAAATATCCATCTTTTCTCTTTTCGATGTCCAATATCTGATGATCACTCTCTGGAAGAAGGATAATATCATCCAGACGAAGTTCTTCAGGATAAACACGTTGACACTCGTAATTATTGGTTGGCGTTGTAATCCGGATACTTATATGCCGTCCGCATTCAGGACATACCCATGCCTTATACACAGCAGAAAATGACCACTCTTTTTTGCAATACGAGCAACGATAAATTTCACTTACATGTGGAACTATTGAAGAACGCAGACTCTTTCCCATATCTCTTTTAATGACTTCAAATCGTCGTAGAATTATTACATTAGCACCATAGCTATGCCAATTATATCAAGGTAATAATCGAAGCAAATTTGATGTATTAAGCCAACCTTATCTTTTCAAAATAAAAAGCTGCTTGTAAAGCAGCTTTTCTACATCAAAGATATCAAAAATCTGGAATAAAATATTCTTTCTTAAAATCACTCGTTTTGTAAGGACGTGGCTCCTCCATTTCTTCGAGTAATTGCCAAATCGGATTGTCAAAAGTCACAGATGTCGTACGAATATCATCCACACGACGATTTTCCTGCCGATTATTTTTACGAATCTCTAAATTCGTCTTTTCCATGTTCTTCTCCATTGGCTGACAAAGGTAATAAAAAAAGTTTTATTTCTCCAAATCTTCATGTTAGGACAAAAGTTCTTGTGTTAATGCGATAATAGGTATGTCTATAACAATATCAGCTATTATCAACGACATGTTCAGTACCTCCTGTCGAAAACATTTTTTCAGTCTCTCTAAAGGATCATTCTCCAATGTTTGTTTGATTGACAACTTCTGCGCCAATTGCCATCGAAAGAAAAATATTCGGTCGTGTTGTTCAAGTCCTTTTCGTATCTTTTGTTCGGCTGTATCAAATCCGAAAGGTTCCAACAACACATTATCCTTCATAAATAGCAATCCAAATTGTTTATCAGTCGCATTCCATCGCAGATAACCTCTAATAGCTCGTTCTATATCGTCATCATTTGCCCCTTTAGCTCGAATCTTTACGATAGGCATATCCAAATCTTGCTTGATATTTCCCGTTTTTTCCAATGATGAATATTTAGGTTGTAACGGAAATGTTCCAATATCAACGAACTGCCATGGCGTACGTTCTTCCCAACGATCATATGCAGCCACTTGCATTTCGCCCTTAATCGGATTTATGTGGAGTAAACTGGCCGTATAACGAACATTTTCGTTTATTCCTGCAGGTCGGGACGCAGAACCTATCCCAAAATGCTGAGCATGATTCCGTAACATTGTCGGAGGATTTATTTTGAGAGTATGATCGTGACCGGACACTATGATGTCGGAATAATTCTCTAACACAGATATAGTGTCGATACTGGCGCTATCGGATATGTTTTTCTCATCCCACGACAAACTTCTGGGGTCACGATGCATAACGGTTATTACTGTATAATCGGAGTAGGACTTTCGAATTTCGTTAAATGCCCAATTTACAAACGGCCTGCAAGGACCTATTTTTTGTTTGTCAGCAGATCTTATCGAACGTCTCGTATAAAGCCACTCCGTGTTAACAGACAAAAAACAAACTTTCTCCTTCTCGAAGATTTTCAACCCTGATGTATATTGCAAATCTTGCATCTGTTCCGGTACTCCTTCGAAAAGGTCCGGCCAACATTGAAATTTCTCTGAATCATCAGAAGGCTGAAGATATGATTTATATAAATCTGTAAATTGGCGAAATGCACTTACATGGTCCTTAATAAATCGTTTCTTTAAATCGACGGATAACACTTGTCCTGATTTACAGATTTCGGCAAAATGCTGTTCCGTTGCATCGTATTTGTTAATCAAGGCCTGTTTCCTGCATGGGGATTGAGGTGAATATGTCTTTCGATCATGATTACCGGGCGTGAGAATAACCCGGAAAGGCTTTATATTAAACAAGGTAATCAGTGCATCAATTTGTCTTTGCACATATTTGTAATTAGACCGAGTGCATTTATCAACTAAATCGCCTGCAATCAGAAGAAAGTCTGGGGCCCATTTATTCTGATCCGAACGATCGTCTTGAAAATGGAAAAGATTGTCACGAAGAAGCTCCAGAGGCCCATCAGTGACAGTTTTTGCTGAGCTTTGTTCGTTCGGGTCTCCTTGAAGATGCAAATCGGTGATACACAAGATGGTTATAGGTCGCTTCATAAGTGTTCTATTGTATTTTGGGGCCTTTCATTCGGTAATTCCATAAACTTCTATATAGTGTAGTTCGCAAAGCGAAATAACGGTTTCTGACACTTTGAGGGGTAATCAAAAATCCGCTTGTCGGGTCTGCTAATATATGTAACGAGGTTAAACCTCTTTCCATGTCGCCCAATATTTCAGCATCGATCTCTCCATTATTACTACGGGGTACACTTTTCAAAACAGGGGCTGATTTGTCCATTCCGTCAAGAATATATATTTGCTTGAGATAGGCGAACAACATACAAACGATAAAATCGGGGCTGATTTGTCCGTTATTGACGTGTTGGTCCGACGGTTCTATCAACTCATATCGTGAGAAAGATTCACACATCAATGCAATCTGTTCTTTTCTTGTTTCCAAACAAGTTTCAAGTTGTTTCATCATATCTGCATTTTCAAGTTTTTGTAACGCATCATGCAGATATGAAGTTCTTATCGTACATCGGTTGTCCTTAATATTTCGTACTCCTATAATTTGGGTTTCGGAAAACAATGTAAGATATTCACTGACTTCCCGAAATCCGTAATTATCTAAAATCGCAAAAATTGTTTTAGCACCCTCTTCGATCTTTGAAAAACTGTCACACCAAATTTCTGCAAGCAAATAATCATAGGGATTGGTCTTTTGTTGTTCCAAAAAATCGCGAATTTGTTTCTGGCGACTTCCTGTCTCCCGAAAGGCAATCATCAGCAAGCGGAACAACATATAAACGACATGGGCACGCTTGATCTTATTTAAACGATGGTAACAATTCGTCGTCTGCAACATGATTTTAAGATAGAAATGCCACATCATTTCGTAATCACGCTGAAAAGCCATATGATAAACGATATAATCGTTTACGAGATATTTCAGAACTTGTACATCGTTCAAGATCTCTTTTAAAACCTGAAACACTGGATCATCGTTTTGAAACTCGGTGCTTACAAAAAGTTCGTACTGTAATTGTTTGTAAGAATGAGGATTTTCGATGAAACTATTCCAGATGTTCATCAATTCTACAGTCTGAAAGCTACGTGTAGTCTTCAATTCATGTAAGATGCCGCTTGTGAAATTAGCGGCCTCTTTCCATGCTGTCGTTGCAAAAAGTTCCGGATACATGATATGGTTAATGTTCAGGTCCAAATGCGTCCGCGTTGACGATACACGTTCCGCACTCGTAATCCTGGCATAAACCATACTGGAATCCCATGGAGATAATAAGCCGACCAATTGCTTGTAGGCATAGTTGAAGGCCGTTAAATGTTGCTGCACGCCACCGCCGTATTCGAGTGTTGTATTGGGCGTTTTACTGTTATGCATGCGATTGTAGAACGCTTCTTCGAGAGCCGCAATCTCTGCGTTCAGGATTTCCTCCATTTTGCGGATATCGGCCTCGATTTCCAATTCTTCCAAAATACGAAGGATTCTCGTCAACGCAGGATTCAACTCTTCAAAATACAGGAATTGCAAATGATTGTTACAGCAATCGTTATAAAGTCGGAACAAAGAAAGTAATTTCTCTCGAACGATTTTCGAGATTCCGAATCGTTTCACAATATTTTCAATGTCTGATATGTAGTCTTCGCTTACAATCGAAGTGGCAGTAAATTTATTCCCTGGTTCGTGTTCACATCGAGTAGGCTTGATTTCTCTCGGATCGTTAAGCGTTATTTTGATGCGACGTAAATGTTGTTGAAACCCCTCATTTTCAAGGCGGCACAACCTCTCCATGTCATGAATCTTTGTAAACGGAAGTTCCACATGTACGATTGTACCTCCTGTCATTGTTCTACGAAAAACATCTACGCCGAATTTATCTTTGATATACTCGCAAAAATAAACCCTATGTCCTGGTTTGGTTTCACAAAGGCAGTTAATCATGAGTCTATTTTCGTCTTTCTCTTTCTTTGTGTCACTATCTCCGTCATTGTTTGCCATCTTCTCATCATATATATCCAGAAATGTAGAATTATTATTTCCGGATTTAGTTGTCACATCGTAGTCTATGTGGTACCCGAAACTCAAATGACATGAGGCGAAGATATGCTTTTCAGAAATCGTACTGTCATGAGCGATACCTGCGTCGTTACAATTCATCTGGCGTATTCTATCCAGAAATTCGTATAGAACACCGATTTTATCGGAAAAAGCCACGACAACCAATTCATCATTGTCGAAACAATCGACTATCAAATAGTCCAATTCGATTTTATTAATCGAAATATATCGATGTATAGGCGAATCACGATGTTCCTGCATAATCCATCGCCGAATTGCCCGAATAGTTTCACACCCCTTATTTTGCAATAATCTATAATCTATTTTGAGGCGGATAATCCCTATGAATGGGAACATGTCGTCCTTTCTAAGGAATGTATCTTCCGCTTTCTTTCGAAGGCTGAATGCTTCATCTTCTGTTTCAGAAGCACCGGTGATAACAACGCTCTGAAACATGTTTTTCATGTTGTTGATAGACTTGTCAGTCTTAGATAATTTGATATGATTGGGGTTAAATATCCGACTACAAAACGCATAGTCGTCTACAAGAGACAGTACCGCCAATCCGTGAGTTCCGAACATCCGATAGGCAACGGGAGCGTATAATTGATTGTCTACTGGGTCCGATTCGTTACTATGCTTTTTCAGATTCTCTTTGTGACTATAGAATATTGACTGTAATTTCTTATACAACTCTTTACCATCGATGGAAAAAGGGTAAGAAATTAAACCGAGAAATAATCCCTGTTCTTCGTAGTGCATCTTATTTTATTTTGTAGTTACAAAAATAATAAACAATGAACATCGTTGTTGCCATTTAATTGAAATACCCCAAGAATTGCCTGAAAAACATCAACACAATAGCGACAATTCTTTCAAATACGATTTCGTATTATCGCATCAAAAAGCAAATAAGCCGTATTTTTATCCACTATCTGATATTTTTTCTTTTTACGAGCATAATTCTTTGATTCGCTCTTTGTTTTGTGAAATAATTTACATACATTTGAAATAGGATAAACCGCATCGTGACGATACGGCGGATTATCGGAACAGATATTTTCAGTGTGTGGAATTTCGAGGTTATGACAGGCCCGGTATCATGGTAATCTGATGGATTTGCAGCGTGCAATACCACAAGATTATCAATATCGGAAGCCAACGGCGGAGAGCGCTCCGCCACATCATTAACCTTAAAATTACACTGAGATGAAAAAGTTATTCCTTATGGCAACGGCATGTGCAATGGTATTGGCGGGCTGTTCGGTAGATTCTATCGAACAGCGGGAGTATGCCTCCCGGAACATCATGCCCCAAGACGGAACTCCCTATGAACTGGAGTTCATGCAGCAAGTCGTCTCCGAGGTGGCGGGCACCCGCGCACCGATGACCGAGCTGCAGCCCACCCACCTGTACGTCGAATTCGCCCCGGCGACCCTCGAAGAGTATGACCGGCTGCTGGCTGCGCCTCAGTTCGAGTGCCTGCCTTTCGATGTATTCGAGGTTCCGGAACTTCCGCAAGGAGCCGCTTATGCGGTACAGCCGCCGTGCGAGGGTGTCGGCAAACTCTATGCGCTGGTTCGCAGCGATATGACGCTGCCCGCCGTCGAATACGAGGTGCTCAAGAGCTATTACACGCCGTATGCGGACAATTCGGGAATCGAGGATGCGGCGCTGGCGCGACAGATAGTCGCACGGGCCGAGGAGCTGAACGAGCCTTACCGCACCCGTACCGAGGCGAATGAATCCGTTCCCCACGGCAGCGTCCGTGTTTACGACAACATCGCCGGGCGGGAAGTCGGCGTGCAGGGTGTTCCGGTATTCGTCACCGAGCAGGGCGGCGGAACCTATTTCCCGAAGACGGAAACCGTTTATACCGACATGTACGGGGGCTTCAGGACCAAAAGGACGATATGGGAAACCCAGGTCACTTTCCGCATCACTTTCGATACGGATACCTGGAGCATCAAGAACTCCAACGGCCAAACGATGGTTATCAACGGCCCGACGCAAAGTCCCGGTACCGTTTGGAGATGCGTGCCGATGTTCGCTCTGGGGGCCAACGACGCGTACTATGCCGTCAATATCCTGCGCGGCATCAATGCGGCGCAGATGGCCGGCTTGACGTTCGACACCAAGCTGCAGGTAAGATATCATGATTTCAGTCACTCTGCAAATGGTGCGACCAGCGAGATAACCGGCACCGTACCTTACATCCACATCTACTGCGGCGGCAGACCCTGCCAGGAAATTATCGGTATCACCAATTACGGTATCGGACAGGCTGCCTATTACCGGGCGCATCGTACTGATTATGACAATTGCCTCACTGCTGTTAAGGATAGTTTTGCGATGTACACCCGCTGGTTCTTCACGGATTACGAATACGCCCGGCTCGATGTATTGGACAAGCTGCATGCTTACGATTCGAACGGTCCCAAACCGGACGGCTGGAACATTCAGGGATGGAGCGTGAATAACGGACATAAGACCGAAACACCGTTGTTTATCGACCTTCACGACGGATACAACCAACTGGCTCCGGGTGTCATCTCGTTCAACAACTACATTCCCAACGACAACATCTACTTGTCGAGTTATGGCGATGTGCAGAATATCGCATTCGAATCGGCGACTATATCGAATGTCCGCACGAACCTGCTGCCGCTCGCAAACGATTTCGGGTTTACCAATGCGGACGTGACGACGCTTTTCCGCACTTACAACCAGTTAAGTAACTAACTTAAATACGCTGCGATTATGAAATGGCTTTATTACACAGTGCTGCTGCTCGCCTGCTGCCGTATGGCGGGGTGCGGCAGCGACAAGGATTCGGTATCGGTCCTTCCTTCGGACCCTCCCGCACCGGAGGAGCCGGAGTATGTGGACCCGACGGCCGGATTCAAGGAAGTAGGACCCTACGGCAGTATGGAGGATATGATTCCTGATGAACACCCGGACTCCGAATTTTCTCAATGTTACTACAACTATTTTTGCCTGTGCAATAAGAGCAGCCATACCCTGACCGTAGCGGTTTCTTCAAAATGGAAAAATATAGGTGGGTTTTTACGACCGGGAACAAAATATACCCGTAATTTCGGACAGGAAGTTTTCGGCACTTATCGGGATGGTCCTATCGAATCATTCGACGACATTCGGTCAATATCTGTTATCTATGACAAGAATGTGTCTGATGATCCCATAAACGCAGATTTCTTTCATACGGTATCCGAACGCTATCTGTTCCCTTCCGAGGATGATTTTACGGGGACGATTGGCGACGAGAACGAATGGATCTTCGAAAAATTCACCGACCGTCGTTTGCGCTGGGTTTACATCTTCACCGATGAAGATTACGACCGGGCCAAAGCCATGTACGACGAACGCATGGCCAACTACGGAAGCGGTGAAAAGTAACTCCCGGATTCTCTGAACGAATAGAGCCGCAATAGCTATTGCGGCTCTATTCGTTATTTATGGTGATTCTGTCCCGCTGACAGACAATCACTTTAGGCACAGGAGGACGTTGCGATATTCATGTGTGATTTAATGTTCCTGAAGATCGGGAAACATATCTTGCACAAAGAGACACTTTTGCCTTGTATGATTTCTTCAATGAAATGACTCCTGATCTGCGTAGCACACCACGCGATCAGTCGGCATGGGTGCTCGAAGAGTTCCCCGACCGCCCGAACGCCGTCCGTTGGACCTACCGGATTACCGACAAGGACTATAAGGAAGCCGTGCGTCAGACGCTCGAACGCTGGGCAGACCGGGACGAGGAAGAGAAGGAATGAAACTCTTGAATTTTGTGTATGAAACAAGGGCAGAAACACATGTTTCTGCCCTTGTTATTGTTTTTCGGCTCGACCGGATTATGCAAGTTTCCGCAAAACATATTCATCGAACCACTCCGGAACGCTTTCCTCCAATACGGACAAAGAACCGCTTTCTGCATCGTATTCCGCGAGCATCCGCCACTGCGCAGCACTATTATCGAAGAAATAGGCCCTGTCGCACAGCTTGAGGCAATCGTAAACGTTTTCCAACGATTTGGTATAACGGCGTATGATTTTTTCACGCGGCACATCGTGCCCTCCCAACTGTACCCGCTGAGCTACACGACCGATATTGATTTCGACATCCTGTGTCGATACGAAATACAGGTAAATACGATAACCGGACTGTTTGGCAAGACGAATATAATCCATTTTACGCACATCCGACATCACCGTTTCAATCGTGAATTGCCGGACGATATTCAGCATGTTGAAACGCAGAAAATCCGCAATAAAAGCAGCAAAGTAAGAATCGACCGATTCACGAGGAACATGCAGTACATTGTTTTCGACCGTAAGCCGGCTGATAATATCTTCTCCACTGCGCGATTTGTCGTAGAACCCCGATGTCCGGAATGCCTCCTTCAAGCTATCTTCCTGGGGAAGAATCGTATAATAATCGAAAGACAAACATCCCGTTTCGGAGAGACTTTTATATATCTCGTCTGCATTGACGAAATATTTGCACCCGACTTTCTTATCGACAGCAGAAAATATAGTCGATTTCCCCGAACCGTTCGGACCGGCAAAAATGCGAAGACGTTTCTTGGACATGAGTATCGGGAATTACTGTACGGTATAACACCGTTTGCGGACCTTCACTTCGGGCGCGACCTTGCCTATCTCGATGCGCGTATTATCTGCTTGAATTTTGTAAATGATGCCGTCTTGCACGACGGTAATGGCTACTCCGTTCTCCTTTGCCAATGCGATTCCCGGATTCGGCGTCCGGTTAATCAGGGCCGCAAACGTCGATTCGTCCTCAATCTGAGCATCATCTTTGGTTTGTTGCTCGAAAAAGGAAGACAGTTTGGTTATAAGTTTTTGTTTGGCCATAGAATGTTTTAATATACAAAAGTATGCAATTATTTTTACTTCTGCAATTTCCATACCTGTTCGGGTAGAAACTCTTTATTATCAAAACGACGGAAAGCCGTTTATGGTATTACTGGCAACGAAATTCTGTAATACGAGGGCCTCAAGCCTGCGAAGAAGTCCATTTGTCAGACGCTCGAACGGCGGG
>URMA01000086.1 GCA_900548875.1 uncultured Porphyromonadaceae bacterium
AATGATGTCAGCCCTATTTTTATACTTTTGCAAAATTTTTATCGGACAGCAATAATTGGTTTATCCAATTTTCTGCTTGGTGCAGGGTCTCTATTTTTCCAATGTCAAACCAACTGTAGCCTTCGGGGGCATACCCGTAAATGTTGAGTTTATCGCAGGCTGCCAGATAGAAGGGGATAATGGAAAATTTGTGTTCGTCCGTATAGCTTTCCAAAGTCGGAAATATGGACGGCGACAATATGTGGATTCCTCCAAACGCCATTTCCTTGTATTTGTCTTTTTCGTAGACGAAACCTTGCGGCTTTATTTCGCCGGTATTTTTATTAATCCAGCCATGCAGTCGGTTCGCTTCGTCAAGTAGGAGATAGCGTGCCGTAACGCGGTTAGCTGTCAATAATGTTGCATCTGCCTTGTTGCCCAAATGATAATCGTAGAAATCCTTCAAGTTCAGGTCCGTAAGAATATCGGCATTATGAACGAGAAACGGTTCGTTTCCGTCTAAAAAATGCCGGGCTTTGAGTATGCCGCCTCCTGTGTCAAGCAGTTCGTCGCGTTCGTCGCTGATGTGGATTGTGACACCGAAATTGTTGTTGGCCTTGAGAAAATCAATAATCTGTCCGCCAAAATGGTGGATATTGACCGTGATGTCGTCGAAGCCATATTTTATCAAGTTGAGAATGACACGTTCGAGCATGGACTTTCCACCGACGGATACGAGCGCTTTCGGCATATTGTCGGTCAATGGGCGCAGTCTTGTGCCCAAACCGGCGGCAAATATCATAGCTTTCATTGTCGGGGTTATTGAACTTTAAATGTTTGTTCGATGTTCTGCTCGCGGTGAACCAGTTCAACTTTTACGTTGAATTTCTTATGGATATGTTCAGCCATGTGTTGTGCCGAGTAGACGGAGCGGTGTTGTCCGCCGGTACATCCGAATGACACCATCAAATTGGTGAAACCACGTTCCATATAGCGCTTTACGGAAGCGTCGACAAGCGCATAGGCATGTTTGAGAAATTCCAGTATTTCACCGTCGTCTTCAAGGAATTTTATAACCGGCTCATCCAGTCCGGTAAATGGTTTATAGCGGTCATATTTCCCTGGATTGTTAACTGCACGGCAGTCGAAAACGAATCCGCCGCCATTTCCGGTTGTATCGTTGGGTATACCTTTTTTGTAGGCAAAACTCATTACTTTCACGGTCAGGCGTTTTTTCTCCAACTCGTCGGTGAACTGTTTCATGTTGACCAGCTCGTTCAATAGATGGTTCAGATACGGATATTCCGTAAAAGGTTCCTGCAACAATGCCCGGAGATTTTCTATTGCGTATGGTACACTCTGTATGAAATGAGGTTTTTTCTCAAAGTAGCCACGGAAGCCGTAGGCTCCTAATACTTGGAGCGTACGGAACAGTACGAAATGACGGAGTTGTGCATAGAAATAATTCTCATCGACAGGCTGGAACTTGCGTAGAGCGTCAATGTATTCTTTTATCAGTTCGCAGCGGAGGCTGTGTGGTAGTTTGGCTTTAGCCTGCCAAAGGAACGATGCGACATCGTAGTAGACCGGGCCTTTACGTCCGCCTTGAAAATCAATGAACCACGGCTCTCCGTCCTTTATCATCACGTTGCGTGACTGGAAATCGCGATACATGAAAGTAGCTGAAGAACTTCTCATCAGCACTTCTGTCATTTTCTGGAAATCGTCTTCCAGTTTGTCCTCGAGAAATTCCAGACCGATGGCCTTGAGAAAACAGTATTTGAAATAATTGAGATCCCACAATATGGCACGTGAATTGAATTCGGCCGTGGGGTAGCAGTAGCTGAAATCCATTCCGTCGGCACCGGCAAACTGAATTTCCGGCAGCAGACGTATCGTTTTGACCAACAGCTGTTTCTCTTCTTCGCTGAACACGCTTGTCAATCTGCCTTTTTCGATGGCATTAAACAGTAATGTGTCGCCGAGATCTTCCTGGATATAGGCCATCTTGTCGTCGGATGCTGCGAATACTTTCGGCACGGGCAGCCCCTTGTTTGCAAAGTGCTTTGCCATGTAGAGAAAAGCCCGGTTTTCCTCAAAGCAAGTTCCTACAACGCCGATTAGCGATTCTTTCCCGCTTAATCGGAAATAGCGTCGGTTGGAACCGGATGAAGGCAGTTCTACAATCTGGGCCGGTTCAGTTCCTGTAACCTGAGTATATAGTTGAGTTAGAGTGTCTGTTATCATATTCTTTTTTGATTGGGATAATATTAAAAGATAAGCGGGAAGACGCGAAAACTTGTTTTTGTCCTTGTTCCCGTTCAGCTTGTCTTAGCTTTACAAATATACCTTGAATTTTTCTAAACTCAAAAATTACAGCAGCTTGTTTGTCGCAAAATATTTCCACAGGGGAGCTGCCATCAGCGCTTGCTTGATTTCATCGTTGAGCAGGAGCGACTTTACATCCTCGGCTGTGAGGAGGTGTACCGTGATGTCTTCCGATGCCTCAAGGTGCTGTGTGGACACCTTTTCTACACCTTTTGCAACATAGCAGTGGGTAAGGTTGTTGGTAGTGCTTGGGTTACCAGAAATGACGGAAATCTTTTCCCATTCGCCTTTTCCATATCCGGTTTCTTCATAGAGTTCCCTCTTGGCAGCTGTCAGTGGATCTTCCCCCGGGTCGACAACTCCCGCGCACAGTTCGTAGCGTGTTTCTCCCAATCCGTGGCGGTACTGGCGAATCATGACAAACTTTTCATCGGCTGTTATGGCTATGACGTTTACCCAATCGGGATATTCCAGCACATAAAATTCCGGTATAATGTTGCCATTGGGTAGTTTGACTACATCTTTTCGTGCCGTGAGCCAAGGACGGCGGAACAGGTATTCGCTGCTCAGCACTTCCCATTTGCGATTGTCTGTATCTTTTACGAGCATAGTTTAAAATGATTGTCAATGCTTCTTCACACCACTGTATAGAATGGTGTTGGAGTTCAGCATTCTTTCTTCCAAATATTTTCTTTGTGGAGATATTTCTCCATTTAAGTACATTTCCATCATAAGGCTTCCGATTGGTACACCATAAGTGGCTCCCCATCCGCCGTTTTCGACATAGACGCAGATGGCTATCTTTGGATTGTTCAGTGGTGCAAATCCCATGAATGCCGAGTGGTCGCGCCCGTGGGGGTTTTGGGCTGTACCGGTTTTTCCGCAAACTTCCACATCTCCGAATTGGGCAACGCGGCAAGTACCCCCAGTAACGGCCATTCTCATGCCTTCCGCGATTTCTTCATAGTATTCCCTGTTGATTTTCGGATAGTGGCGTTCTTTATATTTTTTATCGATGACGGTATCGGCTATTTCTTTTACCACATGAGGCGTTATGTAATAGCCCCGGTTGGCAATGGTCGCAGCCAAATTGGCAATTTGCAGTGGAGTGGCAAGTATTTCACCCTGTCCGATGGCGATGGAGATGATGGTGTTGGCACTCCATCGGTTTTCTCCGTAAATTTTATTGTAGAATTTGCTGTTGGGGATAAACCCGCGGCTTTCGCTCGGGAGATCAACACCGAGTTTGTAGCCGTAGCCCATTTCCACCATATAATTTTTCCATATTTCAAAGGCATTGCTGCAACTGCCGTATTTGGAACGTCGGTCAATCATGTTTTTCAGTCCCCAACAGAAATAAGCGTTGCAGGATGTGCGGATGGCCGGCTTCAGTGTGATAGGAGATTCATGACTGTGACATCCCACATGCAGTCCGCCGTTGTAATAGCCTCTGGCACACGGGTAGGCTGTGCTTTCGGTCACAATGCCTTCCTGCCGGAAAATAAGCCCTTGTGTCGGCTTGAATGTGGAGCCGGGAGGATAGGCCGCCATGATGGCACGGTCGAACAGCGGCTTATATTTGTCGTTGACGAGTGTGCGGTAGTTTTTTCCGCGGTCACGTCCGATGAGGGTAGTCGGGTCGTAACTCGGGCTGGATACCATTGCAAGAATTTCTCCGGTAGACGGTTCGATAGCAACAATGGCACCGATTTTTCCCTGCATCAGACGTTCTCCGTATTCTTGCAGTTTGATGTCAAGTCCAAGTTTCAGATTATGTCCCGAAATGGGAGCTACGTCGTGAATGCCGTTTTCATATCGGCCTTTAATACGTCCGTGTGCATCCCTGATCAATATTTCTTGTCCTTTCACTCCACGGAGTACCTTTTCGTAGCTTTTCTCTATGCCCAAATCGCCGGTGTAGTCTCCTGGACGGTAGTATTCGTCCTTTTCTACGTCATTTGCATTCACTTCGCGGATATTGCCCATGACATTGGCTGCCGCAATGTGGTTGTACTGTCGCAGAATTCTTTTCTGTACAAAAAATCCGGGAAATCTGTATAGCTTTTCCTGCAGGCGTCCGTAGTCCTGTGCGGAAATGTGCGTGATGAGTGTCTGTTGTGTATAGGATGAGTAACCGGGATTTTTCCGAGGGTTGCGCATATCGGCGAAATAGCCGCGCAATTCATCCATCGACAGTTCCAGCGTATTGCAGAAGTCGATGGAGTCGAAATCTTTCACCTCGCGCGGGATTACCATGACATCGTAGGCGGGCTGGTTGTAGACAATCAGTTCACCGTTGCGGTCGTAGATAAGTCCGCGGGAGGGATATATGGTTTTTCTCAAAAAAGCGTTGGAATCAGCGTTTGCCTTGTATTTGTCTTCGAAAACCTGAAGCTCCAGCAAGCGGAACAGGTAGAGGACGACAATTACAATAAGCAAGCCTGCAATAACGTATTTACGCTTTTCGAGATTATAGTCTTTTTTCATGTTTCGTGTTTACGATACTGTCAATTCCGAGTATAAGGACAAAAGTAAGCAAGGTGCTGCAAACAATTCGCAGTACAGAAAACAAGAGATTGTGGAACGTAAATGCCTCAATCAGTATGATAATGGTGCAATAGCACAGAATCATAGAAATGAGATATTTCATGTATACGCCGATGCCCAGACTTTTGATGGACGGTACGGTATCCGTTATTTCGTCATGTCGCGGAACGTAAAGGCGGATAATAGGGTTTCTTACCACGGCAAGAAGGGTGCAGGCAAGAGCGTTCATGCCTTGAGTATCGGAAAAAATATCGACAATCAGTCCCGACAAAAAGGCAAGGGTCAGCATCCAATTGGTTGAAATGGTGATAGGAAGCCGGACCAGAAAATAAATGAATATGAAGGGTGTGGCAATATTGAATATACTGATGTTGTTGCACACCAGTACCTGAACAAATGTCAGAATGACAAATAAAATCGCGAACTGTATGATCTGTTTAGTCATTGTCTTTTGATTCGAGTTCTTTTAGTTCGTTGGCAATGTTGCTTTTGATGGCGCGTACGACACTCAATCGTGTGAAGTCGGTCGACAGCTTGATTTTAAGCGTAAAGAAATTGTCGTCCTTTGCTTTTGTGTTACCCTCGATTGTTCCGACAATCAGGCCTTCGGGAAAGACTGCCGAGTAACCGCTGGTTACAATCGTGTCGCCTTTGCTGAATTGAACGTGACGGGGCATTTCTTCAAGTGTCGCATAGTACGGACTTTCACCGTCCCATATCAGGCTTCCGAAATAGTCGGAACCTTTCACTTTACACGACAGTCGGATGTTCGGATTAAGCAGTGAAATCACACGGGCAGCATGGTCGCTGACTACGCTGACGATGCCTACGACTCCGTTTTGGTCTACGACACCCATTTCCGGTTCGATTCCGTCAAGACGTCCTTTGTCGAGGGTGATGTAGTTCATCGGTTTTGTCACACTGTTGTTGATTACGTGGGCAAAATGATATTCATAACTTTTGGCAATGGAGTCCGGCAGATTGATGGTGTCGTTTGTCAACAACAGCTTATAGTCCTGAATCTGATTTTTCAGTGTGATAACTTCCATTTCCAGCAAAGCATTTCGCTGCTGCAGGTCGTTGTTGATGGACCGCAGGTTGAAATAGGATGTCACGTTGCTGACTCCTTTGTATATTGAGGAGCTGACTTTATTCGCAGATGTCAGATATACATATTGCTGGTAGGGGTTATTTTGAAACAGCAATATGCAGCTGATAATGACATAGAATAAAAACAAGAACCACGAGAGGTGGTGTACAATAAAATTGATTAAGTTTTTCACAACTTAAAGTGGTGTTATTCCGTGTGAGTCCGGAGTGTAAAAACACGAAGCCTATAAAAACGGAAATAGAAGGTAAAGAAACTTTACCTTCATTTCCGGATTATCAGAATGCGATATACTATCGAATCAAGAATGAGAAACGGTTAATGTTCTTCAACGCGATGCCCGTTCCTTTTGCTACTGCATGCAACGGATCTTCCGCAATTGTAAACTTGATACCGATTTTCTCCGACAGACGTTTGTCCAAACCGCGCAGCAAGGCACCGCCACCTGACAAATAAATGCCGTTGTGAACAATGTCGGCATAGAGTTCAGGAGGAGTATTTTCCAATGCACTGAGGATGGCTGCCTCAATTTTTGAGATGGATTTCTCAATGCAGTGCGAAATTTCCTGATAGGAAACAGGTACTTCCATAGGGAGAGCCGTCATTTGGTTCGGTCCATGTATAATATAGTCTTCTGGCGGGTTTTCGAGTTCCGTCAGCGCAGAGCCTACGTTGATTTTAATCAGTTCAGCCATACGTTCGCCCACTTTCACGTTGTGAGCGCGGCGCATGTGTTCCTGAATATCGTCGGTCAGCACATCACCGGCAATGCGGATACTCTTGTTCGTCACGATGCCACCTAAGGAGATGACTGCAATTTCCGTTGTTCCGCCACCTATGTCGACAATCATGTTGCCTTCCGGGGCTTCGACATCCAGACCGATACCGAGAGCCGCAGCCATCGGTTCGTAAATCATGTAAACGTCACGTCCTTCTGCATGCTCGCTGGAGTCGCGAACGGCACGGATTTCGACTTCCGTACTGCCGGAAGGAATGCAGACAACCATGCGGTAAGAGGGGGAGAACCAACGGCTTTTCGAACTTACCATTTTAATCAAACCGCGAATCATTAGTTCTGCCGCATTAAAATCGGCAATTACGCCATCGCGGAGTGGGCGTATGGTTTGGATGTTTGAGTGCTCTTTTCCCTGCATCTGTTTTGCCTGTTCACCTACGGCAACCAGTTTTCCACGAGAATCGAGAGCGACAACCGACGGCTCGTCAACCACAATTTTGTCATTATGGATGATGATGGTGTTGGCTGTACCCAAATCCATTGCTATTTCTTGGGTGAATGAGAAAAATCCCATAATTGTTTCTGATTGTTTGAAAATTAGTGTTTAAAGTGGCGAATGCCGGTCATGACCATGGCAATGCCGTTCTTGTTGCAGTATTCTACGCTGTCATTGTCGCGAATGGAACCGCCAGGTTGGATTACTGCTGTAATGCCTGCCTTGTGGGCGATTTCCACACAGTCGGCAAATGGGAAGAACGCGTCGGAAGCCATTACGGCACCTTCCAAGTCAAAATTGAATGATTTGGCCTTTTCGATGGCTTGGCGCAATGCGTCAACGCGTGAAGTTTGTCCGATACCGCTTGCATAAAGCTGTTTGCCTTTTGCCAATACGATAGCGTTGCTCTTGCTGTGTTTTACCACCTTGTTTGCGAAGAGCAAGTCTTCAGCCTGTTCAGGAGTAACGGCTTTTTCCGTTACTTGTTTCAGGTCGGAAATTGATTCCTTATACAAATCTTTGTCCTGTTTCAACATGCCGTTGAGAATGGAACGGTATTGTACCGTTGGAAGTGCATTTTGTTTTTGAACAAGGATAATGCGGTTTTTCTTCTGTTCAAGGATGTCAAGTGCTTCTTTAGTATAGGAAGGAGCGATAACAACTTCGAAGAAGATTTTGTGAACCTCGGCAGCTGTTTCGGCATCGATTTCGCCGTTTGTGATCAGCACACCGCCGAAAGCAGAAACCGGGTCGCCGGCAAGGGCGTCTTTCCAGGCTTCAAGAATAGTACCGCGAGTAGCGATGCCGCATGCGTTGTTGTGTTTCAGAATGGCGAATGTCGGATCGGTGAATTCGGAAATCAAGTTTACGGCAGCATCGATGTCCAGCAAGTTGTTGTAGGAAATTTCCTTGCCATGGAGTTGTGTAAACATGTCTTCGAATTTGCCGAAGAATTTGCCTTTCTGGTGAGGGTTTTCACCGTAGCGCAAATGTGTCGCACCATTGAAGGCAAGGCGGATTGCCGATTCGTTGTCTTTGTCGAAGTAATTGAAGATGGCGCTGTCGTATGCACTGGAAACACCGAATGCCTCTTTGGCGAAGAAGCGGCGGTCTTCAAGAGAAGTGACAGCGTCGTTGTTCTTTTTGAGAACTTCGCAGAAAGGAGCATATTGTTCTTTTGAAGCAACGATTACTACATCGTTGAAGTTTTTGGCAGCAGCACGGATAAGAGAGATACCGCCTATATCAATTTTTTCAATGATGTCGGCTTCCGGTGCGCCTGATGCTACAGTGTCCTCGAAAGGATAGAGATCAACGACAACAAGGTCGATTTCCGGAATTTCATATTGTGAGATTTGTGCCTGGTCGCCTTCGTTTTCGCGGCGGTTCAAAATTCCGCCGAACACTTTCGGGTGAAGCGTTTTAACGCGTCCTCCGAGAATAGAAGGGTAGCCAGTCAAATTTTCTACTGATTCGCAATTGTATCCAAGACTTTCGATAAATGTTTTAGTGCCTCCTGTAGAAAGGAATTTAACACCATGTTCGTTTAACAGAGAAAGCATCTCGTCCAAACCGTCCTTATGGAACACCGAGATGAGCGCAGTTTTAATTTTTTTAATATCAGCCATTTTGCTTGAATATAATTAATTTAATGAGCTTATTGATTTTTATCGTTTCTATACTGATGTGCAAAGATAGTGTAAATGTGTGATAAATGTGGAGTGTTTTTCAAAATATTTATGGTTTTCGTTCGAATCAACTGTTTAAAAATGTTATTTGTGGTATTGGTTTGGCAGTCATGACTTTTTTTGCTCCTAAAATTGCTGAAATCGCTGTACCGTTGTGTCTATATGGCAAAAAGATTGTATATTCGTAAAATATTTTTACCTATATGGATTTGTTTGAAGCTGAAATTCGCCGGTTGCGGGAAGAATTGCATCGGCATAACTATAATTATTACGTTCTGAATACACCTGTTATATCCGACAAGGAATATGACGAGATGATGCACCGTCTGCAAAAACTGGAGGCGGAACATAAGGAACTGTTCGATCCCCTGTCGCCGACACAAAGGGTGGGTAGCGACTTGACTCCCGGCTTTGTGCAGGTGGAACATGCCCGTCCGATGTTGTCGTTGGGAAACACTTATTCCATCGAAGAGGTGGAAGAGTTTCTCCGCCGTACGAAAGCGGCTGTTGAGGGCGGTTCGGTGGAGGTTGTCGGCGAAATGAAGTTCGACGGGACTTCCATTTCCATTGTGTATGAGCACGGCCGTATGGTGCGTGCCGTTACCCGCGGCGACGGTGTGCGTGGCGATGACGTTACGGTCAACGTGAAAACAATACCCAGTGTGCCCATGCAGCTGCAGGGCAACGATTATCCGGATTATTTTGAAGCGCGTGGAGAAATTGTCATGCCCTGGAAATCGTTTGAGGCGTTGAACCGGGAACGGGCCTATAATGAAGAGCCGCTGTTGGCAAATCCGCGGAATGCAGCTGCCGGCACGTTGAAGACATTGAATCCTGCGGAAGTGTCTCGTCGGGGACTGGATGCCTATTTCTATTATCTGATTGGCGACAATCTGCCTTTCACCACTCATTATGAATGCCTGCAGGCTTTGCGTCGTTGGGGATTTAAGGTGTCGGATGCGATAAAGGTCATGTCGTCCATTGAAGAGGTGAAGGCATTTATCGACTATTGGGACAATGAACGGAAAAAGCTGGAGGTGGCTACTGACGGACTTGTGTTTAAGGTCAACAATCTGCAGCAACAGCGTTTCTTGGGCAATACGGCAAAGTCTCCCCGTTGGGCAATTGCCTATAAGTTCCAGGCTGAGAGGGCGTTGACAAAATTGAAATACGTTTCGTTTGAAACCGGCCGAATGGGTGTCGTGACACCGGTGGCCAATCTGGAACCGGTCTTGTTGTCGGGAACTATTGTCAAGCGGGCGTCCCTGCACAATGAGGATATCATTCGTCAATTGGACATTTATGACGGAGATATGGTCTATGTTGAAAAAGGCGGTGAGATTATCCCTAAAATTGTCGGGGTTGACAAGTCGCAACGTGTCGAGGGAAGCAAGCCCGTTGAATTTGTGAAAACATGTCAGGTGTGTGGCGCTGCGTTGGTGCGGAATGAAGGCGAAGCTGCCTGGTATTGTCCGAACCGTTATGGCTGCCGGCCTCAGATTACGGGCAAGATTGAACATTTTGTAGGCCGCCGCATGATGAATATCGACGGAATTGGAGAAGAGACTGCGGAACAGCTGTTTGCCGTCGGTCTCGTGAAAAATATAGCTGATATCTATGATCTGACCGACGACAAACTGACAATCGTCGGGCGTATGGGAGAACTTACTTCCCGACGGATTCTCCGCGGCATTGAAGATTCCAAGAAGGTTCCTTTTGAGCGTGTGGTTTATTCGCTTTCCATTCCGAATGTCGGTGAAACGGTGGCAAAAAAGTTGGCTTATGCAACTGGTAGCATGGACAAACTGATGTCGGCAACTGTTGACGAACTGACTACTATTGACGAAATAGGTGTCATTATTGCTGAAAGTGTCGTGCAATATTTTGCAGAACCTCGCAACCGAGAAATCATAGAGCGTTTGCGGGCTGCGGGACTTCAAATGTCCATCTCTGAGGATGTAAAGGCGGCGATGACTAACAAACTTGCTGGTAAAACTTTCGTTATCAGTGGCGTGTTTGAGCATCATTCACGCGACGAGTACAAAAAGATGATAGAACAGAACGGCGGAAAAAATACATCGTCCATTTCGAAAAAAACGGATTATGTATTTGCCGGAGCCAATATGGGCCCTTCAAAGTTGGAGAAGGCAACATCGTTGGGCATTCCGATCATAGGTGAGGATGAATTTCTAAAAATGATAGAATGATGCAGGGACAGAATATGCATTACGCTGGCATACGCCGGTTTCCATTGGGAAAGGCTCTGTTGTTTTTGGGACTGTTTTTTGTGGCAGGCTTGTTTCTGACAACCTTTCTTTCGGGACTGTTGACGGTGGCGTTTCCAGGGCTGGACAAGGTCGTCAATCTTAAATTGACGGTGGTGCTTCAAAATATACTGGCTTTTATGCTGCCTGCTTTTTTGATGGCACTAGTTGTCGGTAAGCCGATACGTTTCTTGCAACTGGATAATAAGCCGTCGGCTTTCGCTGTAATAGGAATGATGGTCTTGTATGCCGTAATGACACCGGCCATGAACATGATTGTTTCTCTTAATGAGTCCATAAAGTTGCCTGAATCGATGGCCGCGTTGGAACAATGGATGAAATCGAGCGAGGAAGCCGCATTGGCTGTGACCAGTCAGTTGGTGGATGTCTCGTCCATACCGGCCATGTTGCTTTCGGTGTTATACATTGGCTTGCTGACAGGTTTGGGCGAAGAATCGTTTTTCCGTGGCGCTTTGCAGAATGTGTTCTGTAAGGGTACCGGCAGGGAGCATTTCGCCGTGTGGACGGCGGCTGTCATTTTCAGCTTGTTGCATTTTCAGTTTTATGGTTTTGTTCCCCGTGTACTGTTAGGTGCGTTTTTGGGGTATGCCTTTTTATGGAGCGGTTCGCTATGGGTGCCTGTGATTGGTCATGCGTTGAACAACTCCGTAGTTGTGGTTAACACTTATCTGATGAAAAACCACATCATGGAGACGGATTTGTCGACCGTTGGTACGGATTTGAACGCATTTCCGTGGCTTGCTGTCTTGAGTCTTGTATTGACAGTCGTCCTCATGATGCTTTATCGTGAAATATTAATGCGTAAAAGATACAAATAAGAATACAGATAATGGAATCGCTGTTGGTTGAATCTCATCCGTTTGAACCCTTTGTGCCGGTTGGGGCAAAGGTACTGATGTTGGGGTCGTTTCCTCCACCGTCACAGCGTTGGTCAATGAATTTTTATTACCCAAACAAAACGAATGACATGTGGCGGATAATGGGGTTGATTTTCTTTGGTGACAAAAACCGGTTTATCCGTCCCGGCGGTTATGACCTGCCTGCAATCATTGATTTTTTGAATGAAAAGGGTATAGCCATGTATGATGCTGCGGTAAAAGTCATCCGTCAGAAAGGTAACGCTTCCGACAAATTTTTGGAAATCGTTGAGCCTATCGCTTTGGAAGCGATGCTGGCCAGGATGCCTTTGTGTCGGACAATTGTTACGGCAGGTGAAAAGTCGGCTTCCATTATTGCTGAACTGACACATACAAAAACTCCGGCGACAGGGGAGGCTGTCGAGTTTGTTCTAAACGGTACGGTATATTCGCATTGTCGGATGGTATCGTCTTCAAGAGCCTATCCGATGCCGGTTGAACAGAAGGCTGAAAAGTATGCGGCCTTATTCTCCAAAATAGGATTGTTGTAAAGGAAGCAGCGGTTCGGCATAGTCAAAATAGAAAAACTTGTGTTTTTCATTTGCCTCTGCGCTCACCTTGCATTGTCTTTGAATAGGATAATTAAAAAAGCTGTATCTGATTGATACACAGAATGGAATTGAAGAGTGTGAGATTTTAGGTAACGATTTAGCGACATTCAGAACGCTCTGACTTGCTGCGGTTTACCTCATAGATTCAAACAACTCTTTCGTATTTGCAAAGATACATTTTTTATCCCATAGCACCAAATCATTACCTATTTTTTAGGGATATTACTGTTACCTCGTTCTGAAAACGGCTTCCGGCTTGATGTGCGTAAGCCCATTTCAGAAACGGCACAAGCAAAGAAAAGCCCACGACGACCACAATGTCACAAGTGACACCGCCATCGCCGTGGGCACTTCTTTTATATGCTTGTGCAGAACGGACAAGTCCGTTTTATCCATTTTCTTTTTCTCGTTTTTTTTTGGCAGCCGAAATGCCGCCGGATGCAGGACACGGCAAGCGTGAATCTGCTCCTGCGACTATTTCCGGCTGTCATGTCTTCCCTGTCCTCAAACCGTCTTGCCATGCTTTTGCCAAACCGGGCATGGCAGACAAGACCGTTTGAATACATGTGCCGTCGGCAGAAAACTTGCAACCGCAAGCCATGCACGCATGACAATGACGGTTGCAGGACTTCTGTCACGGCGGCAGGAAAGCGGGGCTTTCCC
>URMA01000087.1 GCA_900548875.1 uncultured Porphyromonadaceae bacterium
GGTGGTAACCACTTTATCCACGCCGTACGCCGTAACGTGAACATCAACATGCTGTTGCTCAACAACCGTATCTACGGTTTGACAAAAGGACAATATTCGCCGACATCGGAACGCGGATTCGTGTCGAAGTCATCTCCTTACGGAACGACGGAGGACCCGTTCATCCCGGCTGAGCTTGTGTTCGGCGCACGCGGCACATTCTTTGGCCGCAGCCTCGATGTAGAGCTCAAGACTTCGCAGGAAGTGCTCGTTGCCGCTGCACGCCATAAAGGCGCGTCGGTAGTCGAACTGCTCCAGAACTGTGTGATTTTCAACCACGGCATCTATAGCTTCGTTTCCGACAAGGAACTGCGTCCGGACCATACTATCCATCTCCGTCACGGCGAAAAAATGCTGTTCGGAAAGAACATGGAGAAAGGCCTTGTGCAGGACGGTTTCGGTTTGAAGGCGGTTGTTGTAGGCGAAGACGGCTATACGCTTGACGATGTGCTCGTTCACGATGCCCACTGCCAGTCGAACTTCCTCCACCAGCAACTTGCCATGATGGACGGACATACGCTTCCGCTCGCCATCGGCATTATCCGCGATGTTGAGGCACCTGTCTACGACGAAGAAGTGGCACGCCAGACCGAACAGGTTGAAGCAAAGAAAGGCTTCCACAGCCTCCGCGACATGATTCTCGCCGGCGAAACCTGGGAAGTGAAATAATCACTCGATTTCGTTTTGACTGTATGATATTAAAACGGCCGGATTCCTGATGGAGTCCGGCCGTTTCCGTGTTGATTTATATAATAGCTACAGAATAACCCTCACGGGCGATACTGTAGCCAGATCGGTTGAAATAGGAAACCTCTAAAATGAAGTTGACTGCTCTATTCCTTTCCGCCGCCCAGCGCGTGGTAGAGGTTGATTACGCCCTGGATTTCGTTGAATTTGTCTTCTGCCATGGTCAGTTCTGCCTGAAGCAGATCCTGTTGGGCGATGAGCACTTCCAGATAGTTGGTCGAGCCGTAGTCCATCAGCAATTGGGTGCTTTTGACGGCTCTCTGCAGGGAAGCAATCTGTTTTTCGTCGAGCACAAGCCGCTGCTGTGCCGTCTGCCATTGGGTGAGTGCGTCGTTCACTTCCGCTCCGGCATCAAGGATGCTTTGCTGGAAGGAGATAAGCGCTTCTTCCTGCTGTGCCTTCGCTATTTTCAGGTTGGCAATATTTTGTCCGCGGTTGAAAATGGGTTGCAGCAGCGAGCCTACGGCATTGAGCAGCCATCCGCCCGGATTGACGATTCCGGCGCCGCCGCTGTTGGTCCATCCGGCCGTTCCGCTAAGCGAGATGTTGGGATAGAATGCCGCGCGTGCAACATTTGTGGCGTAGTATGCCTGTGCGAGTGTGGCTTCCGCCTGTCGGATGTCAGGACGGTTGCCGAGCAGTTGCAGGGGTACTCCGGCCGACAGTTCCGTCGGGAATTGCTGTTCGTCGAGCGTAGTCCGCTCGATGCGTCCCGGTGCCTTTCCGAGCAGTACCGACAGCGAGTTTTCCACCGACTGTATCTGCTGTTGCAGGCTGAGCACGCTGCCTTCCAGACTCAACTGGCTGGCTTCCGCCTGTGCGATGGCAGCATCGGTGACCGTGCCGAATGTTTTTAACGCCTGAAGCGTGCGCACATAGTCGCTCCAGTTTTCCGAAGTGCGGCGACTGATGGCAAGTTGTTCGTCGAGCATCAGCAGCATGTAGTAGCTGTTGGCTATGGTGGCCACAAGCTGTGTCTGTACGGCCTGGCTGTAGGCTGTGTTTTGCCAGAGCACGGCTTCCGCCCCGCGTTTTTCGTTCAGGATTTTTCCGAACAGGTCGATTTCCCAACTTGCCGACATCGCCAAAGAGTAGGTTTTAGGTGTGCTTTCTCCCTTAAACTGTCCGATGGAGCCGTCCGCTCCGAGCGACAGCGAAGGAAGATAGGTCATTTTCGAACTGAGCAAAGCCGCCTCCGCTTCTTTCACCTTCAGCAGGGCGATGCGCATGTCGGCATTGTTTTTCAGTCCCGAATCGATGTGCTGCTGGAGCAGCGGGTCGGTAAACAGTTCTTTCCACGACAGCGATGCCAGCGAAGAAGTGTCGCCGGTTGCCGCCGGCTGGCGGTAGAGGCTGTCGCTTGCGCTGACAGTTTCCGGGCGTTCATAGCTTTTGTAGATATGACAGCTTCCGAAAGCAAGTGTCAGCGACAGCATAAAGAGGATATGTTTTATTCGTTGAGTATTCATGTGGTTATTCGTTTTGAGGTTCGACATCTGCCGGCTTTTTGCGGTTCGGCATCACTTTCTCCTGAATGTACTGGAATACGCAGAACAGCACCGGAACGACAAACAGCAGGGCTATCGTACCGATAAGCATACCGCCCACGGTGCCCACGCCCAGCGAAATGTTGCCGTTGGCACCTACGCCCGTAGCAAACATCATCGGGAGCAGACCGAAAATCATAGTGAGCGACGTCATCAGAATCGGGCGCAGACGCACTTTCGCCGCCGAAATGGCCGCCTGTGTAATCGACATTCCGTGGTGGCGTCGTTCGGAAGCATATTCCGTCAGCAGGATGGCGGTCTTGGAGAGAAGTCCGATAAGCATAATCAGACCCGTCTGCATGTAGATGTTGTTTTCCAGTCCGAACATCTTCGCGAACAGGAAGCTGCCTGCCAGTCCGAACGGAACGGAAAGAATCACGGCCAACGGAATGAACAGACTTTCGTAGAGCGCACACAGAATCAGGTAGATGAACACGATACAGATGATGAACACGATGGCCGCCGTGTTGCCGGTCGAAGCCTCCTCGCGCGACATGCCTCCGAACTCAAAACCGTAGCCGGCGGGCAGTACTTCCTGCGCCACTTCGCGCACGGCTTGAATGGCCTGGCCGGAACTGTAGCCGTTGGCTGCTTCACCGTTGATCTCGATGGCCGAGAACAGGTTGAAGCGCGACAGGCTTTCCGAACCGTAGACACGTGTCAGTGTCAGATACTGTCCTAGCGGCGACATTTCTCCGTCGGAATTACGGACAAACATATTGTCGAGCGAAGCCTTGTCGAGACGGAACTCAGGCGAAGCCTGCACCATGACACGGTAGAGCTTGGAGAAACGGTTGAGGTTGGAAGCGTAGTTTCCGCCGATGTAGCCCGAAAGAACGGAAAGCACGTCCGACGGTGACACCTTGTTCCGCTTGCAGAGAGCCGCGTCGACTTCCACCAGATATTGCGGATATTTGGTGTCGAAAGTCGTGTAGGCGCGCGACACTTCCGGACGCTCGTTCAGACGGTCGATCATTTGCCGCGTGTATTTCTGCAAATCGTCGATGGAGCCGCCCTTCTGGTCCTGAATATAGATTTCAAAACCGCTGCTGATGCCGTAGCCCGGAATCATCGGCTGTCCGAAGGCGCGGATCGTAGCGTTGGTGATATGGTCGGTCAGACTGTAGATTTTTTCGATGACAGCCGATATGCTGTGTTCGTCGCCCTTGCGTTCGTCCCAGGGACGCAGACGGATGATGAACTGTCCGTTCGACGCGCCTTCGCCCGCCGTGAAGCTGTTGCCGATTACTTTTGAGAAAATCTGGATTTCCGGAATTTTTTCCAGTTCCTTTTCCACTTCCTGCATCACTTCTTTCGTTTTGGCAAGGCTCGTTCCCGGTGCCGTCTGGATGTTCATGAATATGGTTCCCATGTCTTCCGAGGGGACAAGTCCGGTTTTGGTCGTATTCATCAGCAGGACGAGTCCGCCGCATGCGACAATCGTCAGCGCACCTGCCAGCCATTTGTGTTTCAGGAAGAACATCACACCGAATTTATAGCGGTTGACAAGCCGGTTGAATCCGGCATCAAAGGCAACGTGGAAACGCGACGAGAAACTCATCTTCTTGCCGTTGGCACCGGTGGAGTGGGGAGTCATAATCAAGGCGCAGAGTGCCGGACTCAGCGTCAAGGCGTTGATGGCGGAAATGGCAACGGCAATCGCCATTGTCAGGCCGAACTGCGTGTAGAACGTGCCTGTCGTACCGCCGATGAAGCATACGGGGATGAACACCGCCATGAATACAAACGTGGTGGTGATAAGTGCGGAGGTGATGTTGCCCATTGCGGAAATGGTGGCGGTATAGGGCGATTTTACCCCTTCGTCGAATTGCGCCTGCACCGCTTCGACCACCACAATGGCATCGTCGACCACCGTACCGATGACCAGCACGAGTGCAAACAGCGTCAGCATGTTCAGGCTGAAGCCTATGATGTAGAGGAACGCAAACGTACCGATAAGGCTGACGATGATGGCAATCGTCGGAATGAGAGTGGAACGGAAACTTTGCAGAAATACGTAGACGACGAGCACAACGAGAATGATGGCCTCGACGAGCGTTTTCACCACGTTTTGGATGGAAGCGTCGAGGAAGTCCTTTGTACTCATCAGGTCGACAAGTTCCATGCCTTTCGGCAGCGATTCGGATATTTTTTCAACTTCGGCATCAATCAGTTTGATGATTTCATTGGCGTTTGAGCCGGAAGTCTGTGCAATCATACAGGTAGCGCCCGGTTTGCCTTCGATTTCACTGGCAATGGTGTATTTCAGCAGTCCCAGTTCGACGGTCGCCACATCTTTCAGGCGCAGCACTTCTCCGTTGTCGAGTGCACGGATGACGAGATTTTCATAGTCCTCCTCGTTTTCATAACGGCCGCGGTATTTGAGCACATACTGGAACGTGTTTTCCGATTCCGAGCCCAGCGTGCCGGTCGGCGACTCGATGTTCTGTTCGGCGAGCACGGTGGCAATGTCGGAAGGGACAAGGTTGTATTTCGCCATTTTGTTCGGGTCGAGCCAGATGCGCATGGAGTAGTCGGAACCGAACACGTTGGCTTCGCCGACGCCCGGAATACGCGATAGCCGCGGCTCGATATTGATTTTCATATAGTTGTTGAGAAACTTCCGGTCGAAGGTGCCGTCGGGGCTGTAGAGGGCGATGGACTTGATGTTGCTCGTCTGGCGTTTGCGCACGCTGATACCCGTTTTTGTCACTTCAGCCGGCAGAAGGCCCTGTGCCGAAGCGATACGGTTCTGCACGTTCACCATTGCCATATCCGGGTCCGTGCCCTGTCGGAAATAGATGGAAATGCTGGCAGAGCCCGTGTTGGTTGCCGATGAAACCATGTACGACATGTTTTCCACGCCGTTGATGGATTCTTCCAGCGGGACGATGACGCTTTTCATCACCGTTTCCGCGTTCGCGCCGGTATAGGTGGCCGACACTCTTACGGTTGGCGGGGCAATTTCAGGAAATTGCTCGATTGGCAGTTGCGACAGTCCGATGATACCCAGAATCAACAGCATGACAGAAATAACCGCTGCGAGAATAGGACGGTCGATAAATGTTTTTATCTTCATAGCTTGCGATTATTTTTCTGAGGTTTGAATTCTGATACCGTCTTTCAACAGACCTGCACCTGCGGCAATGATGGTGTCGCCTTTTTGCAGTCCGGATTCTACGATGTATTCCGTTCCGTTGTTCATCGGGTTGACAGTTATGCTTGTCGATTTGGTGCAGCCGTTGACCACTTTATAGACAAACGTCTTGTCCTGAATTTCATAAGTGGCTTCTTGCGGGATGATAATGGCATTCTGGCGGTAGTAGGGAATCTGGACTTTTCCGCTTCCGCCGTCGCGCAGCAGTCGTTCGTTGTTGGCAAATACGGCACGCAGGCTGACCGTGCCCGTCGTCTTTTCAATCGTTCCGCTGATGGCGTCGATTTTGCCTTTGTGGGGATAGGTGTTGCCGTTGCTCATGGTGAGCGTCACTTCCGGAATCTTTTGGATGGCGTTTTCAAGTGAGCCGTATTGTTGCAGGAGGTCGATGACCTGATTTTCGGCCATGGAGAAATAGGCATATACTTCGCTGTCGTCGGAAACCGTCACCAGCGGATCGCTGATGCTGCTGTCGACCAGCGCGCCGACACGGTAGGGAATCATGCTTGCCACACCGTCGACCGGACTTTTCACTTCCGTGTAGGAAACTTCGTTCCGCGTTCTGACTACTTCGGCTTTCGCCTGAGCCAGTGCCGCTTCGGCTTCCAGTTTGGCGTTGCGTGCCGTTTGCAGGTCGTATTCGGAAACTACCTTTTCCTTGAACAGCATTTCCTTGCTTTCGGCCGTCAGCTTGGCGGTGGCAAGTTTGGCTTCCGCTGTCTTTACATTGGCTTTGGCCGTTTCAAGAGCCGCGATATAGGGAACTTGGTCGATGACGAACAGAGTCTGTCCCTTTTTGACGGCATCGCCTTCGTTGATGCGGATTTGTGTGATGGTGCCGCTCACTTGCGGACGGATTTCAACCGACTGTTTCCCGACAATGGAGGCCGTGTAGTTAGATTGTAGCGTGCAGCTTGCGGTGTCGACAACTAACGTCTGATACGTGATTTCCTGAGTATTCTTGTCCTGACCGCCACAGGAAAGAAGTAATGCTGATAACCCCAAGATTGCGAACAAGTGTTTCATAAAAAATGCTTTTTTCTATTTTGTATGCGAATTTATAAATAAAAAAAAGTTGGCACAGAAAGTGGTGGCGAGCGGGGCAAAAGTGTTGACGAACGGTGTCTGATATTCTTGTCGGAGAGGTTTAAAAAAACTACATTTGCGGCATGAAACATCGTCAGATTACCTATTACATAGATTTGCTTTTCTGCATCGTGATTCTTCCGTTGATTATCATGATGCTGCCGGTAGACAAATGGATTGTGCATCAGCCGGTTTTTCTGACGGTACTTGTGACATATCTGTATGCACTCTATTTCGTCTATCGGAAAGTGAAGTTGCCGCAACTGGTCATGCAGCGGAAATATGTGAAGGCACTTGTTGTGGTTGCCCTGTTGCTGGTTGTTACGGAACTGGTCAGCCGTTTTCCGATGCCTGACAGCAAAGGGGCGTCTGTCGATATCCGTGTACGCAATCATTTCCGGATGCAGACGGTGTGGTTCTTTTTTCTGATTGTCACCGGTTTTTCGCTCGCCATCGAACTGATTTACGAACTGTTCCGGCAGAAGTTGCAGCAGCAGGAGATAGAAACGGAAAAGAACAAGGCCATGCTTGCCGCTTACAAGTCGCAGATTAACCCGCATTTTCTTTTCAATACGCTTAATGCTCTCTATGGGCTTGTCGTGTCGAATTCAAGCCATACGGAAGCCGCCTTCATCAAGTTTTCCAACATTCTCAAATACATGTATTCGCAGACGGATGTGGAGAAAATCGACATTGACAGCGAAATCAGCTATATCCGCCAGTATGTCGACCTGCAGAAGTTGAGGCTGAACCATCATACGAAAGTGGAACTGGTGTGCGACATCGACGACGGAAGCGGACAGGTGCCGCCAATGATTTTGATTACCTTTATTGAAAACGCTTTCAAATACGGCTCGTCGCCGGATGAGGACTGCACCATTTTTATCTGTATCAAAGAAAGCGGCGGCGTGCTGACGATGACCACCCGCAACCGTGTGATGAAGCAGCGCAGCGAAGATGCCATGGCCGTAGGTATGGAAAACTGCCGCAAGCGGCTGCAACTGCTCTTCCCCGGACAGTATGAACTGAACACGCAGTTGCTCGACGGTGTATATGTAGTGAATTTAACAATCCGTCTGAAATGAAAAATATAACGTGCATAGCTATCGACGACGAACCGTTTGCCTTGACCGTCATCAAGAGTTTCTGCGAGCGGAAAGGAGGTATCAGCCTGACGGTCTACGATGAGCCACGGGTGGGATTTGAGGCCATAAAGCACGAACAGCCCGACCTGGTGCTGCTCGACATTGAAATGAACAGTGTCAGCGGTCTGGAAATAGCGCGTCAGCTTCCGGAAAAGACGGTGCTCATTTTTACGACCGCCCATGCGCAGTTTGCACTGGAGGGGTTCAATCTTGATGCCGTCGACTTCCTTCACAAGCCGTTTGCCTACGACCGTTTTGAGGTTGCCATCAACAAGGCTTTCCGGCGCATAGCCCTGAAAAATGCGGCACAGGCAAAGGAAAGTATTACCGTGAAACAGGAATACAACAATGTGATTATTCCCCTTGACGACATTCTCTATGTGGAAGCCATGGAGAACTATACGAAGATTTACCGCAGGGACAAGGGTTACGTGTTGTCGCGCATGAGCTTGAAATCCATTCTCGAAATGCTGCCCGAACAGCAGTTTTTCAGAATCCACAAGTCGTATATCGTGCCGGCCCACAATGTGGCAGGCTATGCCAGCCATCGTGTGAAGCTGTACACACCTGCTATTGAATTGCCCATCGGACGGACGTATTTGCCGGCATTTATGGAATGGATTGGGAAATAACTTCCTGTCCGGAATTCAGCGGATTGCTCGACACGCGGACGATTTCACCTGTTTTCATACACCAATTGTTGACATTCAGGGAAATTAACTATATTTTTGCGCATCCGAATGAATGCGCAGGAAAAAAATCGTGCTGAAATTTTGGCGTTGTTTTGAGGGGAGGAGGGCGTTGATGTCTTCCGTTGCGGTGCGCTCCCGACATGGAAGAAGAGGGAGCGTTTAAAAAGTGTAATGTGTGATGAGTAAAGAGAGATTTATTTCATTTGTTTGGCAGCATCTGTTGCTGCTCGTTTCATTGTTTGTCATGACATTGGGAATTGCCCTGTGTGTCAAGAGCATGTTGGGCTCGAGTGTCATCAGCGTATTGCCGTATGTGTTTCAGAATGCAGGTGCCGACGGTATGGCGCCGGCGTTGTCCATCGGACAGTATACGTTCATCATGAATGCCCTGCTGGTGGTTGGGCAGATAGGTGTGCTCCGGCGGGAATTTGAAGCGGTTCAGCTTTTCCAGTTGCTTGTGGGCTTCGTTTTTGGAATGCTGATTGATGTGAACATGTTTCTCATTTCATGGATTCAGCCGACGGCAATTTGGGAGAAAGCGGTTGCCCAACTGGTCGGATGCACGTTGCTGGCCATTGGAATTGCATTTGAGGTGAGATGCGGCAGCCTGACCATGCCGGGCGAGGGGTTTCCCGTAGCTCTCAGCAAGGTGACGGGCATTGAATTTCCAAAGGTCAAGATTGCCGTCGACATTTCACTGGTAGTGCTTGGAGTCATAGCCAGCTATGCCTTTTTCGGAAAATGGCAGTGGCACATCATCGGACTGGGTACGCTGTTTGCCATGTATTATGTGGGTTGGGCCGTACGCCTTGTCAGTCATCATCTGGGTTGGTTCGACCGTCTGCTCCGCTACCGTCCCGGCTTCCGCCGGTATATCTATGGCCTTGCCCGATATATTTACAGAAAATAGCCAACGGACAACATAAAAAATGAAGAGTTGCCAATACCACATTGACAACTCCTCCCCAATCATAATGAAATAGCGGTTACTACTTTTTGTTTGTCCGTTTTCATTCAAAAGCACGGAAGTTTAGTGTGCTAATTCTGTCTATTAATTCCTTTGTAAACTTTGCTGCCATTTGTTCATTTGTGCTCATGTAGATTAAGGTCGTTTGTGAATGTTTTTCGATATGTTCTTTAACTTACCAATGTAAAGCTACACAAAGATTTTGGAAATGTCAAGTGGTTGTTGACCAACTCCCGAAAATTGATGACAAAAACGGAAAAAGCCTCGGCAGATTGCCGAGGCTCTGTTTCGCTATTTGTTCAGCAAATCGGTGTAAAACTTTTTCACATCGGTCCAGCGGTAGAACGGAAATTGGTCGGTGGCTACGGGTATGTGCACTTCCTTTTCGTTGTGGAGCACTTTGACGAGAATGTCGTCGGTTGTTCCGCCTTTTTTCTTGAAGAACACAATCTGAAGGTTGGCGGCCATCGGCGAGACCTTGAAGTCGGTCCAGTACTGATAGACGGTGTTGGGGTCGCTGACACAGGCGTCGCAGTTTTCAATTCCCATCAGTGCCGTCAGCGGCGTGATGTTGGAGTCGTGGGCAAAGCGGAGTGTGGCGGCCGTGTTTCCGTCGGCAATGGCGGCATCCGCACTTTCAATGATGTTGCGGAGCAAATCCTTGTAGCTGTTGATGATGGCACCCTTGGCTGCAGCATGGTTGGCGTTGGTGCAGTAGAACTGATAGTTGAAGCATTGCCAGAGGTCATACAGTTCGTCGGGCGTAAACAGGTCGTAGAACGACACCGGTGTCTCCATGTTCTGCATGTCGCTTGCCACCCAGTAGAAATCCCATACAAGCTCGAACGGGTCGATATTTTTCAACACATATTCATCGTCGCAGAACAGGGCTTTGACAAAGCGGTCGGAATGCGTGTGGGCTCTGCGGAATTTTTCGTATTCGATACGCCACGGGCCGTTGTTGCCGGTAAACGCGTTCGCTTCATCGGAGCGGCCGGTGAGATAGCCCATGTATTTTCGGCTCGATTCGTAGTAGATGCTCAGTTTCGGGTTCAACTCTTTCAGACGGTCGCCGAAGGCAGCCATGCTCATGGCACATCGTAGAATGATGGAAGAACGGGCGGAAATGGTACGTCCGTCGGCAAACACCTGCGGGTAGTTGCGGTACATGCGTTCGGCAATGCCGCGGTGCTGTCTGACACCCAGCGGAGAAAGGTCCTCGGCGCGTCCTTCAGCTTCCTTGTAGATTTCATGCAGGCGGTTGAGGGCATCTTTTCCGAGCGGAGTCAGCGCATTGGCCTTCTCGGCGTTTTCCATTATGCGGATAACGTCAGTATAGTCGGTTTCCGAAAGCAGGTAGCGTGAACCGTGGCGGCCGAAATGGCTGATGTAGAACGGTGTGTAGCCTTTTGGGGCAGGCGTTACCTGGTTGTTCTCAACCGAGGGATAGGCGAAATACACGCCGGCAGTTTTTTCGATAGTTCCCAGCACTTCTTCTTTGGTGGTCTGTGCGCAGAATGACAGTGTTCCGAGGAGGGCAACAGCAACAGTGGTAAAAATTTTGTTTTTCATATAGCTAAGTTTGATGTGTTAGTTGGTATGACATGATGTCATTTTCCTAAAAATAGATTCTTCTGGAGGCAAAATTACGAAAAAAACGGATATGGCCTGTTGGCGATTTTCTGAAAAAGTGACGGTTACCGTCGTTTAAAATTCGGAAAAACGCGAAAAAACTATTTACTTTGTAGATACTAACGGCAGCCCGGCGATGCCGGACCGTATCCCGTCTATAACAAGGAAACAGATTATGGCATACAGTAAATACTATGTAGTTTGGGTGGGACGTCACCCGGGAATCTACGAATCGTGGGAAGAATGTCAGGCGGAAACCGACGGTTTCCCGAATGCCCGCTACAAGGCTTTTTCCAACCGTACGGAGGCCATCCTTGCCTATCGCGAGAGCGACAAGGAGGCTTCGCAAATGCTGCGTGCCATTGCCAATCATCTGAAGGAAGAGGATCAGCCCGTTGACTACAGCATGAATCCCGAAATCCAGGTGGAAAGCATTGCCGTTGATGCCGGTTGCCGCGGCAATCCCGGCATTATGGAATATCGTGGCGTATATGTACGCACGGGACAGGAAATTTTCCGTGTCGGTCCGTATCACGACGGAACGAACAATATCGGCGAGTTTCTTGCCATTGTCCACGGACTGGCTCTGCTGAAAAAGAAAGGCAGCAATATGCCCATTTACAGCGACAGCAAGATAGCGCAGAAATGGGTGCGCGACAAAAAATGCAACACGAAACTTTTGCCCACCGAGCGCAACGGCGAACTGCTCGCCATTGTCCGCCGCGCAGAAGCCTGGCTGCAGAACAACACCTATTCCAACCCGATTATCAAATGGGAAACCGAACGCTGGGGCGAAATCCCCGCCGACTTCGGCAGAAAGTGAGGATGTTATAGATGTATATAAATCAGTAGTTTGTGCAGTGAAAATTCTTAAAATGTTTTGTGATTTAAAATAGATTTATTACCTTTGCATCATTAGAACCTGCCAAGCCTCTTTACAATGCTCAAATCGGCGGGTCATTTTTTATATACCTGTATCTAATGTATGAAGAAACATTTTACTAAACCGTATTCTTCGCCGAAAGAGATAGTTCAAATCCTAAAAGCGCGCGGTATGGTTATAGATGATGAACAGAAAGTTGAATCGTTATGTCTATAGATATTGCGGCAATGGGATTTAGTCAGAATTGGGAATGTGAGGATTTATGGAAATAAAAATACAAACAAAAAAACACCCCGGCGGTGCTCTGCTCGCGCAGAACAGCGCCGGGGTGGCTGCTTGTAGGCTTAGAAGCCTACGGGGCGTTGCTGTCGGCTGTTTTCCCTTAAATTTACCCTACGTTCGTTGGCTTTGATAACGTCCTCTTCCGTAATGAGGCAAAGGTCGTCCTTGGTTGGCTGTTCGATTTTCATTACCCGCTTTGCCATTTCGGGCTGAATGCCGGTTTCTATAAAGTTCTTTATCCAGCGCGCGTTGCTGAAATTTTTGTCCTTGTGGCGCACTTTGTCGTCGGCAATTCTTGTCAGTGCGGCTTTTGCTGCGGGAGTCAGTCGCATGGCTTTTTCTTTTAGCTGTCGTTCGCCGATTTCTACCAGTTCTTCGGCGGAATAGTCGTCGAAATGGAACTTGTGGGCAAAGCGGTCGAGAAGGCCTTCGTTGGCATCCATCATGCGCATCAGTTCCTTTTCGTAGCCCGCAAAAATGACCACCATGTCGGGGTCTGCTTCGCTCATCACCGGCAGCAGTGTTTCGATGACACGCATGCCGAAATCGCGGCGGTCGTCACCGCCGGCAAAGAGTGTGTAGGCCTCGTCGATGAACAGCACGTTACCACGTGCCGAGTTGATGACGCTTGCCGTGTTTGCCTCCGTGTCGCCGATATACCGTCCGACGAGTCCGGCACGGTTGGTCTCGATGACATCGCCTTTGGAGAGCAGACCCATCGAGCGGTAGATTTTACCCACCATTTTCGCTACGGTAGTCTTTCCCGTTCCCGGATTTCCGAAAAAGAGCATGTGGTTGGGCAGAGGGTACTGAAAAAGTAATCACTATTCAGAGTTCTCTGAGGATTATATGAAAAA
>URMA01000088.1 GCA_900548875.1 uncultured Porphyromonadaceae bacterium
AGCTTCCCTACACGTTGAAAATTGCCGGTGGAGGACCACTTGCCGACGAACTGAAGGTCAAGTATGCCGGATGTGAAAACATTGAATTTCTCGGTCATTTGAATGCCGGACAGGTTCGCCAATATCTGTCGGAAGCGAGGTTCTCGGTGATGCCTTCGGAATGCTATGAGAATAATCCGTTGAGCGTGATTGAGTCCTTATGTTTCGGAACGCCTGTGGTGGGTGCGCGTATCGGCGGTATTCCGGAACTTATATCTCCGTCGACTGGATTTCTGTTCCGTTCGGGCGATTTTGATTCGCTGAAAAAAACGATAAAGACTGCAATGTCGGTAGAATTTGACAATTCGTCTATTTCAAAGTGTTCAATGGAGCGTTTCTCTGATAAATCGTTTTTAGACAATATTTTGAATGTCTATGTAAAATGATTGTTCTGTTCGGGAGAATCGCTTGGTTAAAATAAGTGCAATTTTATAAAATAACGGGCTGGAACCTTCGTTATAATAAAAAAGAACTATATGAGCAACCTGAAAAACCCTACGGATGCTTCCATCATATTGACCTATCGCTGTCCGATGCAATGTAAGATGTGTAATATTTGGAAGAATCCGACGGATAAAAATAAAGAACTTAAAGCCAAAGAATTAGAAATATTACCCCAACTTAAATTCATCAACCTGACAGGAGGAGAGCCTTTCGTTAGGGAAGATTTGGATGAAATAGTTGAGGTTTGCTTTAAGAAAACGAAAAGAATTGTCATCTCTACATCCGGTTGGTTTGACGATCGAGTGCTTGCGTTGGCGGAAAAATTTCCGTCAATAGGTATTCGTATTTCCATTGAGGGCTTGTCGCAGAAAAATGATGATTTACGAGGCCGAAACGGAAGTTTCGACAAAGGGTTGCGTACACTTTTGACTCTTAGGGAGATGGGCGTGAAGGATATCGGTTTCGGCTGTACTGTTTCCAATTATAATTCGAAGGATATGCTTTCGTTGTATCGTTTGTCAGAAGAGTTGGGACTGGAATTTGCTACTGCAGCGTTCCATAATTCCTATTATTTTCATAAGGATGATAATGTAATCACAAATAAGGAAGAAGTTTGCCGGAATTTTGAGACGCTGGTTAACATGCAGTTGAAGGAAAAACATCCTAAATCCTGGTTCCGTGCCTTTTTCAATATGGGACTCATCAATTACATTGAAGGTGGACGGAGAATGTTGCCGTGTGAGGCAGGTATGATGAATTTTTTCATAGAACCTTATGGTGAAGTTTATCCGTGCAATGGATTGGAAGAACGCTATTGGAAGGAAAGCATGGGCAATATCCGTGAGGCGGCCGACTTCATGACGCTTTGGAACAGCGAACAGGCTAACAAAGTGCGGGAAAAAGTCAGACGTTGTCCGAAAAACTGTTGGATGGTAGGGACTGCATCGCCGGTGATGCACAAGTATATCAAGCATCCGTTGAAATGGGTCTTGGCAAATAAGTTGCGCAGCATGTGTGGAAAACCTGCCTGTCTGGATAAAAAATGGTATGACGTAGGTCAGGATCCTTGTCAGGGTGATTTACGGGAAAAATTTTAGCTTATGAAAATCGTAGTTACAGGAACACGGGGTATACCTCGCATTATGGGTGGTGTCGAAACCCATTGTGAAGAATTGTTTCCGCGCATAGCTGCCATGGGACATGATGTGACAGTGGTGCGTCGTTCCTGCTATGTGACTGACGATAATCGTATAAGTGAATATAAGGGAGTAAAGCTGGTTGATGTCTTCGCTCCTAAAAAGAAAAGTATAGAAGCAGCTCTGCATACATTCTTGGCTGTTATTAAGGCCCGTAGGATGAAGGCTGACATTTTGCATGTCCATGCTGTCGGGCCGTCATTGATGATCCCGTTTGCCCGCCTGTTGGGGTTGAAAGTGGTTATGACTCACCACGGACCTGATTATGATCGCGAAAAATGGGGCCGGATGGCGAAGTTTGCCTTGCGTTTGGGTGAGCGGATGGGGGCTTACGGGAGTAACGCCATCATTGTCATTTCACAAGTGATAGCAGATATTGTTAAAAGCAAATACGGACGTGATTCTTTCTTGATTTTCAATGGGGTGAATAAGCCGGAGAAATCAAAAAATACTGATTATATTGGCTCTTTGGGCTTGCAGCCGCATAAGTATGTGGTGGCATTGGGCCGTTTTGTGAAGGAAAAAGGTTTTGATTTGCTGATTGAAGCATTCCGTAGGTTGGATAATTCGGATTATAAGTTGGTTATTGCCGGAGATGCTGACCATGAGGATGCCTATTCCATGTCGTTAAAGGCTTTGGCAAAAGAGCATAATGTGGTTATGACAGGGTTTATTAAAGGGGAAAAGCTGAATCAGCTGATGACAAATGCCGCTTTATTTGTTCTCCCTTCTTCTCATGA
Source organism: uncultured Porphyromonadaceae bacterium (assembly GCA_900548875.1). Taxonomy (GTDB): domain Bacteria; phylum Bacteroidota; class Bacteroidia; order Bacteroidales; family Muribaculaceae; genus Limisoma. Next base: position 2,420 of record URMA01000088.1, read on the forward strand.
AGGGCTGCCTATTTCCCTGTTGGAGGCGATGAGCTATGACTTGGATGTGCTGGTAAGCGATATTCCTGCCAATAAATTGCCGGAATTGGAGACTGGAGATTTTTTCAAGTGCGGAGATTGTGAATCATTGAAAAACGCTCTTTCGGTCAAGTTGCAACGTCAGCCGAAAGGAAGGAAATATAACCTTATGAACTATAACTGGGACAATATAGCCCGACAGACTGTAGAGGTTTATAACAAGGTCCTTGGCAGAAAGTAGATGCCGTTTTTCCTTCCTTCAAATAATATATCCATGATTGTTCCGTTATAATAGCGAAAAAGGAACCGTCTATGGGATTACTCAATCCGGAATCATATCGAAACGGAATTATATGGTCTTCTGCCTTCAATATCTGTGGCAGGAGCGTGGCGTTCGTGCAGCATTGGCTTGTTGGATTTTATTTTGGAACATTTGCCGATACGGATGTATTCTTTTTTACTTACAATATAATTCTGTTCATTTCCTATTTCTTCCTCAATTTTACGATTGCGGTCCTTGTCCCGAAAGGCATTAATCTGCGTGTTCGCAGCAATGAGCATGATTCAGTCGGCTTTTTTAACGGATTTCTTGTCATTTATACACTGTTGGGATTGGTTCTGTTTCTATTGGCCGGTGTTTTTACCACTCCACTTTTTTCTCTTTTGTCCTCATTTCCTGAACAGGTGGTGGCTTCCAATATGGAATTGATTCGTTGGTGTCTGCCGATAGTGTTTCTGAATATTGTCATCAACCTGATGACGGAAATCATGGCTTCATACAAATACTTTACCTTTCCCAATACGGTCAATCTTATCAATTCAACATTGGGGGTGGTGTTCATTCTCCTTTTCCATGATGTGTTGGGATTACGTTCCGTGGCGATAGGTCTTGTTCTTGGATATTTGGTTAATCTGTTTATACTTGTCCTGTCGATGAAACGTCTGTTGAAATGGCGTTTTTCGGTGTGCTCGTTTAGTAAGGTGAAGGAAGTGATGGGTTCGGGCGCGTACTCGCAGTTGGGCTATTCGATGTATCTGGTGGCCTTGTATGTCCCTCAATATCTGTTGTCTAAATTCCCGGAAGGAAGCCTGACGGCAGTGGCTTTTGCCGACAAGATGGTGAGTGTGCCGAGCATTTTTCTTGTGGCTCAGATTACGAATGTAATGGCAATAAAATTCAACAACCTTGTAAGTGCCAATCAGTTTACTGAGGTGGCGCGTTTGGCTGAAAAGCTTTTGCTGTCGGTGATGACGGGGCTGTTTGTCGTGGCAATCGGTATTTCGCTAGCCAGTGAATGGATGGTGGATCTGTTGTTCGGAATGGGTAAATTCTCAGCCGATTCGCTGGAACTCACATCGTTGATGCTGTCGATGCTCATCATGTATCTGCCTTTCTCTTTTTCATATAATCTGTTTATGCGCATTTTCAATGCCTATCAGAAGCAGAAGGTATATGCATGGGTGCAATTGATTACTCAAGGACTGATTATTGTGCTTTATTGCTGGCTGATTCCGGAGTATGGCCTTGTCGGCTATCCGTTGTCGCTGGCGTTGCCCTATATTGCGGTGTCTTATCTTGTGGTTCCCTTGTTCAAGCGCTATTGTCCGGAGATGCGTGTAGGGCATTACTATGCTTTTCTTGTCGTGTTTACGGTTGTGTTTGCCGTCTACTATTACCATGCGTTTTTTGCATAAAAAAGAACGGCAACATCTTGTGGATGCCGCCGTCGGTTTGTGGAGCATAGCGGACTCGAACCGCTTACCTCAACACTGCCAGTGTTGCGCTCTACCAGATGAGCTAATACCCCGTAGTTGTAGTACAAAGATAAGTCAGGATTTTCAATATGCAAAATTTTCAGCCAGAAATTAATGTTTTGTGGGAAATGATGGGGAGTTATGCAAAATTTAGGTTAATTTTAGCGATTGAATTTAAAATTACAGACGATGATATTTGATATTCTTTTTTTGATAGGCGGATTGGCGCTGATTCTTGTGGGGGCCAATGCGCTGACCGACGGGTCGGCGGCCGTAGCGAAACGGTTTGGCATTTCCGACCTTGTTATCGGTTTGACGATTGTGGCTTTCGGAACTTCGGCTCCCGAACTGGTCATCAGTGTGCTGTCGGCTATTGACGGCAGTGCGGAAATGTCGATTGGTAATGTGGTGGGCAGCAATATCTTCAATGTGCTGATGATTATCGGCTGTACGGCGCTCGTGCTTCCGATAAAGGTGGAGCGGAGCATTATGACGAACGAGATTCCGCTTGTGATTCTTTCGGCGCTTGTGCTGACGTTCTGTGCCAACGACGTGTTGCTCGACGGTGCGTCGGAAAATGTGGTCAGCCGTACCGACGGGCTGGTGCTGCTGATGTTTTTCTTGATATTCATGCGCTATACGTTTGCCATCGCCAAGAGCGGGGCAGATGCCGGTGGGGCAGATGCCGCAGTAAAACAGATGCCGGGCTGGAAATCGACGCTGTTTATTGTGGTCGGACTTGCCGGGCTGATTTTCGGCGGACAGCTTTTCGTCGACGGTGCGAGCGGCATTGCGCGTGCCTGGGGCGTGAGCGAGTCGGTGATTGGCCTTACGCTGGTGGCAGGCGGGACATCATTGCCGGAACTGGCAACGTCCATTACTGCCGCACTGAAGAAAAATCCGGGCATTGCAATTGGTAATGTGATAGGCAGCAACTTGTTCAACCTGTTTTTTGTGCTCGGATGCAGTGCCACGATTGTTCCGCTGCCGATGGGAAACATCGGCAATTTCGACATGGCGGTGCTTGTCGGTTCATCGGTGCTGTTCTGGCTGGTAGGCTGGTTTTTCCGCAAGCGCACGATTACGCGTCTGGAAGGTGCACTAATGGTGGCCTGCTATGTTGCCTATACGTCGGTGCTGATTATGTAGCAGGGATGAGAAAAACATAATTGACAGATAAATAAAAACACCAGGAATTCGCAGGAGCGGATTCCCGGTGGCGTGTATAAAATAGGGTATGTAACGTAATATGCTAAACATTGAAGCGGAAGTGCATGATGTCGCCGTCCTGCACAACATATTCCTTGCCTTCGATACCGATTTTTCCGGCTTCGCGGCAGGCTGATTCACCGCCGAGAGCAATGTAGTCGTCATATTTGATAACTTCCGCACGGATGAAGCCCTTCTCAAAGTCGGTGTGGATGACACCTGCACATTGAGGCGCCTTGCTGCCCTTCATGTAGGTCCATGCACGCACTTCAAGCGGTCCGGCCGTAAAGTAGGTTTCCAGATTCAGCAGGTGGAAGGCGGCACGGATAAGGCGTGATACGCCCGATTCCTTCAGGCCGATTTCTTCGAGGAACATCTGGCGTTCTTCGTAAGTCTCGAATTCGGCGATTTCCGATTCCGTCTGTGCTGCTACGATAAGGATTTCTGCGTTTTCGTCCTTAACGGCTTCGCGCACCATGTCGACATATTTGTTGCCAGTTACGGCCGACTTGTCGTCGACGTTGCACACATAGAGCACCGGCTTGTTGGTAAGCAGGAAGAGGTCGTGGGCGCATTTCTGTTCGTCCTTCGTCTCAAACTGCACGGTGCGTGCGGCCTTGCCCTGTTCGAGGGCTTCCTTGTAGCGGCAGAGCACTTCGTATTGCACTTTGGCGTTCTTGTCGCCGCCGGTTTGCGCCTGTTTCTGCACGCGGGTAATGCGGCTTTCGATGGTTTCCAGGTCCTTCAACTGCAGCTCGTAGTCGATGATTTCCTTGTCGCGCACCGGATTTACAGAGCCGTCGACGTGTACCACGTTCGGATCGTCGAAGCAGCGGAGCACATGTATGATAGCGTCCGTTTCACGGATATTGGCCAGGAATTTGTTGCCGAGTCCTTCGCCTTTTGACGCACCTTTAACCAATCCGGCTATGTCGACGATTTCAACGGTGGCCGGCACGATGCGTTGTGGGTTGACGATTTCGGCAAGTTTGTTGAGGCGTTCGTCGGGAACGGTGATCACGCCTACGTTCGGCTCGATGGTGCAGAACGGGAAGTTCGCCGATTGAGCCTTTGCGTTTGAAAGACAGTTAAATAGAGTGGACTTTCCTACGTTCGGAAGTCCAACGATACCACATTGTAATGCCATATTTATTGTTATTTCCTATATTTTCGACTGAAAAATCGGGCGACCTTCGTCCTTATTGAAGGCTTGCCGCTTTTGTCGCGGCAAAGGTACTCATTTCTTCGACAATATCAAAGGGTTAGCCGGCGCAACTGCCGGAGCCGCGCGTTAAATGGCGTTGGCGGGCGATTCCTGTTCCTCGGCGTTGCCGGTGAAGGTCGTAATGTCGATTTTTTGCAGTTCGCGGAACGGCTCTTTCCGATGGGGGCATTCCTTATATCCGCAATGGCTGCAACGCGGCTGTTCGAAAATGTTGCAGGGGTCGAGGTGGATGGTCATCTGTACGCGGTTGGCGTATTTGTTTTGCACGATTTCCTTCAGTTTGGCTCCCGAACGGTGGCCTTCTTCGATGGTGAAATACCAGGGGATGGTCAGGTCGCAGTCCATGTAGATGCAGTTGCCGTATTTGATGACTTTGGAATTATGGATATCCACCCATTCGCGGCTGCGGTTGGCGTTCAGCAGTTCGGCCAGTTCCGTCAGCAGTTGCTCGTCGGCTTTGTCAAGCAGGTTGGCAATGGTTTTGCGCAGGATGGAAATGCCTGTAATGATAATAATTGAGCCGAAGATGAGTGCCAGTGCGCTGTCGATCCATGCCTTCCCGGTGAAGAACAGGATAAGCAGTCCGGCTACAAGTCCGATGGTCGAATAGGTGTCCGACTGCAAGTGCTTTCCGCCTGCTACCAGAGCGATTGACCCGTATTTTTTGCCCATGCGTATGCTGTACCAGCCCATCAGATAATTGAGCACACCCGATGCGCCGACGATGTAGATACCCACATCGAGCTTCTGAATTTCAGCCGGAAGAAACAGTCGCCGTCCGCCTTCGTAGATAATCATCAGTCCGGCTATCGTAATCATGATGCCTTCGGCGGAAGCTGAAATCAGTTCCATTTTACCGTGCCCGAACGGGTGGCCCTTGTCGATAGGCTTCGATGACCAGTAGAGGCTGTAGAGGCTTAACGCTCCGGCAAGCACGTTGACGATGCTCTCCATCGCATCGGTCAGCACGCCGACGGAGTTGGTCAGAAAATAGGCGATGAATTTGCCGATGAGAATCAGAGATGAAACGATAAGAATCCATCGCTGAACTTTGATTTTCAGCGCGTTTTCGTTCATATTGCGTAGGATTTTAAAGTGTTCTTATACTTTTTTGCGTGGAAATGCGTCGATGAAACTTCCGGGAGTGATGTTCCACACCGTTGCACCAATCGAGGCGGCATAGTCGCGTATCACATAGTAGGACTTGAATGCCACATAAAAGCTGTAGATGATTTGGTGGAGTGGGTAGTTCATGTATTCCGTGTTGACACGTGCGGTTTCCTTTTCGTTGTCCTTGTAGAAATGCGGCTGGATGGACACTACCTGGTTGCTGTCGTTCACCGAAAGAGTTTTCATCCACGAATGGTCGGCACCTGCCACGTATACTGTACGGAAACCGGCATTCAGCGCCAGCATGATGGACGGAATCAGCACGTTGCGTGGACGCGGCATTCCCAGCCCCATGCGGTAGACGGCGTTGCGAAACGCCTTGAATCCTTCGATGGGCGTCGTGTTGTAGCGGTTCACGGTGATGTGGCTGTTCTGCTTCAGCCGGTCGAGCTGAGGGCTTTTGATACGGGTTGGCACGAAAAGCGTCATTTCCCAGTCGACTTTCGTCAGAAATGTGTTCCAGAGCTTTTTCACGTTCTCATTGTCGGCAGTCTGGAAAAAATGCGGGTCGGCAAGCACATAGAATTCCGGTTTCAGATTGAGAAACAGCGGAGTGTTGGCAGCGAAGTTCACCGCCAGCTTTTTGCGCGAAGCGAGAAACGGCATTGACTCCGCTACCGTCTGATTGAGCGACGGACCGTTGCCGAGAATGACGATTTCCTCGTCACCTGCTGTTTTCCGCACCGTCGGCCGGCGCGAAAGCAGTGCAATTTTAATCAAGCTCGCCAATGTTTGCGACACATTCCCGCAAACGGCTGATAGTTTGTCCAGTATAGCCATAATTCCAAATCAACCGGCAGGCGTGGTTGCCTTAGTTTTACGGCAATTATCCTGCACACTGCAAAGGTAAGTGAAAATCGGCCGATGTAGGTTTATTTTTTGCTTGAAGTTGCAATTTTAAGCAAAAATAACCATTAAATTTTGAAAACAGCCGGAAAATGCTTACCTTTGTGCCCACAAAACGGGGCGTAGCTCAGTCCGGTTAGAGTACACGTCTGGGGGGCGTGTGGTCGCTGGTTCGAATCCAGTCACCCCGACTGATGGAAAGGCTTGGTAATCTGATGATTGCTGGGCCTTTTCGTTCGTTGGCGGTTGACTTTATTCGTGGCTTTTGACCCCGTTTTTACGTTGGTTTACACGGTCTGTGTAAACCGTGGTGTAAACCGCCAAAAGGCTATGGACGCCACTATTTCAGTTATTTGTTTCAAAAGCAAGACCCTCGCCAACGGGGAACATCCGCTCATGTTGCGCATTACGAAAGACCGCAAACGGACGATGAAGAGTTTAGGCGTATCGGTGCATCCGTCTAACTGGGATTTCGACCGCAACGAGCCTAAACCCAAGTGTCCCGACCGCAAGTACATCCAGCAAATCATTCTGAAAGTCAAATCCGAGTATCAAACCAGGTTATTGGAGAAAGCCGCCCGCGATGAAGACTATACGGCTGAAACGCTCGTAAAGGAATAATTCCGTGGCCGGCATTTCGCGTCCTGAAAAAGAGTTGAATACGTTTAAAGAGGTTGTTTTGTCCTCGGGAGAGAGGAAGGATGTCGGGGTGATCGTTGCGGAGGACGATCTGAAGTTTTGCAATTGAATCGGTGTTCCCGGCAGTTCTGAAACAAGTTTAATGCGGCCTTCGGGGCATATTTTTCTGCACTGTTTTGCTGCATTTCGACCGGCAAATACGGTAAAACGAATGTTTTATCGTCCGTTTGGGCGTATGTATTGCTCGCTTGTGGATTAAATGTTTGATTAATAAGTGTTTGTTGTTCGAGCTGTTTTGGGGGATTGAAAAGATTGGAGTAAAATATTTGGTTATTAACGCAATAATCCATACTTTTGTGTAGTGAAAAACGCCTCTGTTTTTTTTGAGGTGTATCTTTTTACAAGGGGTTTCGGTGTCGTCCCTGGGTCAGGGACAGTCGCATCAGGTGTCGGATTACAAGTGGCCAGCCCCCGATTGCCTCGCTGAAAAAACCGTTTTCACAAGCCGGTTTTTGCCTGCGGGGGATTGTAAAGTATGCCCTTTAGCAAGCTATATGTTCGACAAGAGTGACGAAGAGCACTGGTATGCACTGAAAGTCTTTTACAACCGGGTGTTCGATGTCGAAAGGCTTCTCGCACAGGACGGTGTAAAAACCTACATTCCTTTACGTTCCACAGAAACAACCGTCGGCGGCAGGACGATTCGCCGACGCGAACCGGCCGTTTCATCGCTGATGTTCGTCCGGCAGGCGGAACGTGCGGTGCTCGAACTGATGCAGCGGGCGAAGGCTACCAGTCCGCTGATGGTATATTTCGATCGGGAGACCAAAAAACCGGCCGTCATTCCCGATCCCGAGATGGAGGCCTTCATGCTGGTCACGTCGACCGACGATCCCGGGCTGGAATACCTCCCCGAAGCGCCGGCGGAACTCCGGCGGGGCGACCGGGTCCGCGTTACAGAGGGTGTTTTCAAAGGGGCCGAAGGCTATATTCGGCGTGTCAAGGGCAACCGGCGGCTGATCGTCTCGATCGAGGGTGTCGTAGCCGTGGCGACAACCTATATTCCCGGCTGTTTCCTGGAAAAAATCACGACGGACTAAACCGTTTCACCCGATTGGGGCTGCCTGAAATCCGGGATTTATCGTTTCCCGTTCTATTCGCAGGCCGTATTTCGATAGTTTTCATTTTTGCGTCATTATAATCGGCTTACCGCTGTTCCGGCAGGGGTAGTTGCCGCGGGTTCTCTTATGTTCCGGCTGTCCTGCTGCAAAGGATGCCGATAACTTTTCACGCCTCCGTATGCTTCAAGTTATCATGTCCCGTTTTGGGATTGAAAAATACCTATCGTCACGGTATTTTTCGTCGTGGCTGATCTTGACGATCGACACGGTCGTGTCTGTAGTTTCGACCTTGATCGCCTACCTGTTGGTTCGCGGATTGTTCACGAATCCGGTTTTCACGGTATGGTACGGTTTCTGGCTGTTGGCCGGTTCGTGTGTCTTGAGCGTTTTTTCGTTCATCGTTTTCCGAACGTTCCGCAGCGTCATCCGTCATACGACGCTTCGGGAAATCTGGAAACTGGGCGGTGCGGTTCTCTTCAAGGACTTGCTGATGTTCTTCTACGTGCTTCTCCTTCCCCAAAAACCGTATCCACCTTATGCCTCCCTTTCCATGGGTTTCCTGCTGGACGCTTTGGTGACTTTGTTCCTTCTGCTGGCCCTTCGTCTTTGCATGATCGTCGTCTACGACCTGATCAAGCTGAAGCAGTCCCGCCGCGCGAACAGCCGTCAGGTTCTGGTCTACGGCACGGGAGACAAGTCTGTGTCTCTGGTCACGCGTCTTCAAAACTCGCCGCATTACCGCGTCGTCGGTTTTCTGACCTACGGGAAGTCCCTGCGCAAGCATACGATCGCGGAGTGCCCGGTCTACTATTTCGAGAATCAGCACAGCGTCGAATACCTGCGGGACCGAGTCGATGTCGACGCGATCCTTTTCGCCACCAATGACGATGCGCAGCAGGAGCAGGAGCGTCTGATCAGATACTGTACGGAGCAGGGGGTCAAAATTCTGATCGCCCCACCGATCGACGAGGTCATCGACGGGAAGATTATGAAGCAGTCGATCCGGGAGATCAAGATCGAAGACCTGTTAGGCCGTCCCGAGATCCGCATTTCGATGGATGAGATCATCGCCAACTTCCGCGGCAGGACGATCCTGGTTACGGGGGCGGCAGGTTCCATCGGCTCGGAGCTTTGCCGTCAGCTGGCGACGTTCGGGGTGAAGGAGCTTATCCTTTTCGACAACGGGGAGACCCCGATGCACAACCTTCGCCTGGAACTGGAGGAGCGCTATCCGGCCTTGAAATTCATCCCTGTCATCGGCGACGTCCGGATTCCCGCCCGTCTGGACTTCGTGTTCCGGACGTACCATCCGCAGGTGGTGTTCCACGCTGCGGCTTACAAACACGTCCCGCTGATGGAGGAGAACCCATGCGAGGCGGTTCTGGTAAACGTCGCGGGAACGCGCAACGTCGCTGACAAGTGCATCGAATACGATGTTGAGAAGATGGTTATGATCTCGACGGACAAGGCCGTGAACCCGACGAACGTGATGGGTTGCACGAAGCGCCTTGCGGAGATCTATGTGCAGTCGCTGGGTCTGTCGATCGAGCAGGGCCGCACGCCGGGGAAGACGCGTTTCGTCACCACGCGCTTCGGGAATGTGCTGGGCTCGAACGGTTCGGTCATTCCCCGCTTCAGGGACCAGATCTCCAAGGGCGGTCCGGTGACTGTCACGCATCCGGACATTACGCGCTTCTTTATGACGATCCCCGAGGCGTGCCGTCTGGTCATGGAGGCCGCCACGATGTCGACGGGCAATCAGATCTTCGTCTTCGACATGGGCGAATCGGTTAAGATCGCGCACCTGGCGCGGCGGATGATCTCCCTGGCGGGCTTCGAGCCGGAGAAGGACATCAGGATCGAATACACGGGTCTGCGTCCGGGCGAGAAACTGTACGAGGAGGTTCTGTCGAACAAGGAGAACACGCTTCCGACGACGCACGACCGGATACGTATCGCCAAGGTTCGGGAGTATGACTACGGGGAGGCCTGCGGCGTTGCCGAAGAGCTGGAGACGCTGTCCCGAAAGGTGGAGATTCCCGACATGATACGGCTTATGAAGCGGACGGTTCCCGAGTTCAAGTCGAAAAACTCGAGGTTCGAGGTATATGACAAATAATCTTCAAGTGCCACGATATGGCCATTGATCAGCCAGAAGTAAGTATTGCGCTGGATTATATGTAACAATCCGTTTGTATTTAAGCAACGCTTGTTTTTAGATTGTTATTCTTTTGATTATTTAGTTTCTTGATTAGTTGCACACTTCTAACGGCGTGCTGCTACTATCTTAATCAGGCATCAAAGATATTCTTCCTGGTATTGACCATATTTTCTACGCAACAGTATTGAGGCATTATGTTTATTATCCACTGTTTGTATGAATTACGCTCCCCGATGCCCTTTTCTGCAATAGCACCATTTTCAATTCCAAATATTTAAGAAAATTTAACCATATACTTCTATTGTTATTTCTACTGTACAGGTAATCTGATTAAATCGCTTGTAAAGAGCTTTTCGTGGTGTCGTTCAATACGGCCATCAGAACCAAATTAATCCGCGAGAATATGAGAAATTTTGAAGACCTCCAAATTGCTGTAGCCGGTACCGGTTATGTCGGGTT
>URMA01000089.1 GCA_900548875.1 uncultured Porphyromonadaceae bacterium
AACTATGTGGTCGGTTCGGAAGACGAATTCAAGGATGCCATGCTTGCCATACGCTCTCTGAACCCGAAACCCGGAAGCCTCTACAACACTTCCGACAGCAACACGCAGCACATCATCCCCGACTTCAACGTGGAAGTCGACGGCAACAAGGTGACGCTCACCCTGCTCAACAACATACCTGACCTGCAAATCGAGCAGACCTACCAGCTGATGTACGACGGACTCTCCAGCCGCAAGGCCTCCAACCGCAACGAGGAAAAGGCCAACGTGTTCGTGAAGGACAAATACGAATCGGCGGCAGGCTTCATCAAAATGCTCCGTCAGCGGCAGGAAACCCTGTTCAACACCATGCAGGCCATCGTCAACTGGCAACGCGACTTTTTCCTTTCCGACGACGAGGCAACGCTGAAGCCCATGGTGCTGAAGGACATTTCCGCCATCACCGGCTACGACATCTCCGTCATTTCGCGGGCAACGGCCGGAAAATACGTCAGCACGCAACGCGGCATCTACCCCATCAAATTCTTCTTCAACGAAGGGCTGAAGCACGAATCGGGCGAGGACGTGTCCTCACGCGAGATACAGAAGGAACTGAAAAACATCATCGAGGCGGAGGACAAGAAAAAGCCGCTCTCCGATGAAGTCATCTGCCAGATGCTGCAAAAGAAAGGCTACGAAATTGCCCGGCGCACCATCGCAAAATACCGCGAAAAACTGGGCTACCCAGTGGCACGACTAAGAAAAGAATTGTAAATTTGAAACATATTTTGACTTGAAAATGGATATAATGAACAAAATACCAAATACTCTGGAAGCAAAGGCCATGAGAGTGCTGCACTACATTTCCAGCTTTTTCTCGGCCCTGCTCAGCCCGCTGTTGATGCCAACCTACGGCATGATCGTTTCTCTATGGATGTCCAATCTGCTGGTGCTCACGCTTCCGGCAAAACTGACCGTGCTGTCGGTCATCTTCCTGCTCACCTGCGTAGTGCCGATTGCACTCATTCTGCTGCTGAAGGCGCTGAAAGTGATTGAAGACCCGCATCTCAACAACCGCAAGGAACGCTTCATTCCCTATGTCATCACGATTGTCTGCTATGTGGCGAGCGCCCTCTATCTGGCATCCATCAACGCTCCGGAATGGCTTTGGATGTTCATGTTCGGCGGCGGCTGCGCGGCACTGATATCGATGATTGTCAACTTCGCGTGGAAAATCAGCGCCCACATGGCCGGTATCGGCGGATTCGTGGCTCTCGTATGCCGCATCAACGCTGACGGCGACGGCATTTTTGAACTGCTTCCCGTCATCTGCATCGCCATTATCATCGCCGGTATCCTCGGCACTTCCCGCATCGCCATGGAGCGCCACACGTTCTGGCAAGTCGTTGCCGGAACCGTCAACGGCTTCGTATGCGTGTATTTTCTGTAAACATTTAATATATAAGAGATATTATGAAACCGATTGTAAGTATCATCATGGGCAGCACTTCCGACTTGCCTGTCCTTGAAAAGGCTGCAAAACTTTTCGACGAGTTTGAAATTCCGTTCGAACTCAATGCCCTGTCGGCCCACCGCACTCCAGAAGAAGTGACCGCTTTTGCTACTTCCGCCAAGGAACGCGGGCTGAAAGTCATCATCGCTGCGGCCGGTATGGCAGCACACCTGCCGGGAGTAATTGCCGCACAGACCACCGTTCCGGTAATCGGCGTGCCTATCAAATCTACGCTTGAAGGCATGGACGCCCTGCTTGCCATCGTTCAGATGCCCCCGGGCATTCCGGTAGCCACCGTCGGCATCAATGCCGGCCTGAATGCCGCAATCCTTGCCATCCAAATGCTGGCGCTTTCCGACGAAAAGATAGCCGCCAAACTGGAAACCTACAAAAAGAATCTGGCTAAAAAAATCGTGAAAGCCAACGAAGACCTTTCGCGCATCGAATACAAATTCAAAACTAACTAATTCGAATTTTTCCTACCACGGTTACCCTGCGCGAATCAGTGCAGGGTAATCTTTTTTTCAGGTTACAACTATGGACAGCTTCAACTACATCCGACGGAAATCCTCTGTCGTTGAAATCGGCAACATTCCTCTTGGCGGCGACAACCCGATCCGCATACAGTCGATGACCTCCACTTCCACCCTCGACACGGAGGGAAGTGTCGCACAATGCAAGCGCATCTTCGATGCCGGGGCCGACTATGTGCGCCTGACGGCTCAGGGAGTGCGCGAAGCGGAAAACATCGGCGTCATCCGCCAGCGCCTGCACGACGACGGCTATACAAAGCCGCTCGTTGGTTCCACTGGTTGCCGACATCCACTTCAACCCGAAAGCGGCGTTTGCGGCAGCGGTGACTACCGACAAGGTACGAATCAACCCCGGCAACTTTGTGGATGCGGCACGCACGTTCAAGAAACTGGAATATACCGATGAGGAATACCGCGAAGAAATCCAAAAAATCGACAAGGCGCTCATTCCGTTCCTCGAAATATGCCGCGAACACCACACGGCCGTGCGGTTGGGAGTGAACCACGGCTCGCTTTCCGACAGAATCATGAGCCGCTATGGCGACACGCCTGCCGGCATGGTGGAATCGGTAATGGAATATCTCCGCATCTGCTGCCGCGTGAAATTCTACAATGTGGTCATCTCCATCAAGGCGTCAAACACGGTCGTAATGGTGGAAACGGTACGCCGCCTCATCAAGGCAATGGACGATGAAGGCATGCACTTCCCGCTGCACCTGGGCGTGACGGAAGCCGGCGACGGCGAAGACGGACGCATCAAGTCGGCCGTAGGCATCGGCGCTCTGCTTGCCGAAGGCATCGGCGACACGATCCGCGTATCCCTGAGCGAAGATCCGGAACTGGAAATACCGGTGGCACGGAAACTGGTGGACTACATCACGGCACGCGCCGGACATGCCCCCATTCACGGCACTTTTGCCAAATCCTACAACTATATAGAGCCGCAACGGCGCACCACGAAGGCCGTAGGGCCTGTGGGCGGCGGCAAACAGCCGGTGGTGCTCACCGCCCTTTCGCGCGAAGAACTCAAGAACTGCAAGTTACAGCCTGACTACACCCTGGAAGAATGCCGGGCACATGCCGACGGCATCCATTGGATGGAAGCCGACGCGTCGGCCGATGCGGAAACGGTGGCACGTGCAGCCGAAGCGACTCCCGACACCGTTATTCTGCTGACCTCCCGTCATCAGAATCCCACAGGCGAATTGCAGGCCTTTATCCACCGCCTGACGGATTGCGGCTGCACCGTGCCGGTAGTGGTGCGGATGTCCTACACGGATGCCGATGCGGAAAACGTGCAGGTAAAGGCAGGTGCCGACTTTGGCACGCTGTTCATCAACCGCCTCGCCGACGGACTGCTGCTGGAAGCCCCGCAACTGACGGAAAAAACCGATGCCGTGCGCTATGCCTTCGGCATCCTGCAGGCGGCACGCCTGCGTGTCAGCAAGACGGAATTCATTTCCTGCCCGAGCTGCGGCCGCACGCTTTTCGACCTGCAACAGACCGTTCACCAAATCAAGGCGGCAACCTCCCACCTGAAAGGACTCAAAATCGGCATTATGGGCTGCATCGTCAACGGCCCGGGCGAAATGGCGGATGCCGACTACGGATATGTGGGGGCGGCTGTAGGAAAAGTCAGCCTGTATAAAAACAAGGAGTGCATCGAGCGCAACATTCCGCAGGAAGAGGCACTGACCCATCTCATCGACCTTATCAAGGCCAATGGCGACTGGACCGACCCGCAATAGGCAACCAACGACCTCACTGTCAGAAGAAAAAAGAAAAACTCTTGCCCCCTCTGGGACAAGAGTTTTTTTTAATTACTTCATACCTACTTCATAAAAACTTATTACTGTTCTATTTTGCATTGTTCTATAAAAAAATCAAGTAGGTATAAAAAAAATTGATTGTCTCACGACAACCAATCTTGTTAACCTTAAATCTAATACCATGAAAAACACATTGCAAATGTACAAACATTATGTTATATAGCATAACAATCCTGCAAAAAATTGCATTACGTTATATCTATTTAACATACATGTACTCATTTTTTACCCAAACCACCGCTTTAGGGCAAAAAAATCCTTCCTGCAAGCAGGAAGGATAGAAATTTCAGTGCCCAAGACCGGACTCGAACCGACACAGCTGTTACACCACCAGAACCTGAAACTGGCGCGTCTACCAATTCCGCCACCTGGGCATTTCTGATTTTCGACCACAAAGATACAGAAAAATTTGTTAATACACGCATTATTCCAAACTTTTTTATCTTTTTTAATTCAAGAAAATCGTACCTTTGCAATTACCTTTTGATTAAGTAATTAATTTACAGTAGAATATATTATATGGAAACAGTTAAGAACGGCAAATATGTAGAACTTGCCTATGAACTTTCAGAAATAGACGGCACAAACGAAGAAACGATGCTCGTAATGACCAAGGAACATCCGGAATGCATTGTCTTCGGAGTGGAACAGAATGTGATACCTGCCCTGCTCAACGCGCTGGAAGGAAAAACCGTCGGCGACACTTTCGACACCGTTATCGAACCGAAGGACGCTTTCGGCGAATTCAACGAAAAGCTGCTGATGACGCTGGAACGCGAACTCTTTGAAAGAGACGGCAAATTCGACAACGAACACGTGCATAACGGAGCCGTCATCACCATGATGACTGCCGAGGGCTATCCCGTACAGGGACTGGTGCTGAACGTCGGCGACAAAAACGTACAGGTCGACTTCAACCACCCGCTGGCAGGCAAGACAGTTCGTTTCAAAGGCGAAATCCTGACCGTGCGCGACGCTACCGAACAGGAGCTTCATCCGTCATGCAGCGGAGGTTGCAGCGGTTGTAGCGGTTGCGGCGACGGCGGTCACGACCATAATTGCGGCGGTTGCGGCGGATGCTGCCACTAACCGCGTTTCTCAAACGGACAGCAAGGGGGTTGCGGACATGTGCCGCAGCCCCCTTGTTGCTTATGTCCATCCACATTTCTATTTGAAAACCTAAATATTTCACAACAAAACATAAAATATTTCGTATTGAAACGAAAAATCCGCTATTTTTAACATACTTTACCAATACAGGGCATAAAAAACCGCAACAAACCTTTTATTTCCCACTTTATTGCCTTATTTTTGCGACATAGCAACAAAAATAGAAGCTACGTTCGTAATATTTGCGATTACGTTACGAAACAAAAGAACGAAATGCCAATAAGTATGACGAAGCTTAAACAATAACCTTTCTTAATCCACCTTAAAAACGTAAGACATCATACTAATTTAATACCTCTATCTATGAAAGCTACCAAAAAATGGACAGGACTTTTAAGTTTCCTGCTTATGATTTCTTCTTTTGGAGTTGCAAACGCCCAATTGCACATGAGTGGAACTGTCAGCAACAACCACCTGTGGCGCGGCATGGAAGTCGGCGACGGGCTCGTTCTTTCAACGGACCTTTCCGTTTCCGACAAAAATCAGTACATCCGCGCCGGCTTTTGGGGCGGCACAAATGTTACGGGTTCATACAAGGAATTTGACTACTATGTGACCCTCTCCTACAACCGGCTGAGTCTCTCCATTTGGGACATCTACAACTTCTCGCCGGGCGCTACCTACAACAACCGCGAATTCTTCAACTACAAGAAAGGCGAAACAGGCCGATTCATCGATGCAACCCTTTCCTACACCATCAGCGAAAAGGTGCCGTTGCTGCTTAGCTGGTCAACCGTGCTCTACGGCCGCGACCGCGATGCGATGAACAAGAAGAACCTGTATTCCACCTTCACCTATGCAGAATATCCGGTCAGCATCAACGAAAAATGGACGGTAACGCCGGGATTGGGCGCCGCATTTGCCCTCTCACCCGCCAAAGACGCCGCAGGCAAGAAAATCAAGAACAATTTCTACGGCGAATCGGCCGGCATTGTTCACATCAGCCTGGCAACTACCTACAACCTGACAATCAAGAACTACTCCTTGCCTATCACGGCAAAAGCGTTGTTCAACCCGAAGAGCAACAAGGGATATTTCCAGATTGCCGCACAGGTGTTCTCTTTCTAAGCGAACAAAAGCCTGATACGTTTCTAATATGAATGAACGGTCCGGAATGTCCGTACGTGGCATTCCGGACTTATTTTTCCACCTGACAGCCGTTTCTCCTCACTACCGGCAACGCAACTAAGAACCGACCCATCTGTTTGACAATAAAACACACGCCGCACACACCCACAACAAGATTTAACAACTGCCCCCCATTTTAATATTTGTTAATCAGACATATTTGTTGACGAAGAATAATTAGCCTTATTTTGTCGACAAATAAGAATCCAATCATAATAATTAACATAATCATGAAAAAGTATTATCACCAATAGCCGCATGAGCACGTTGTCCTCCTGCATTTTTACCCGGACAACACAAACTCGACAATAAACTAAATCTATAGTTCACATAAAAAATTGAAACCAAATTATATTAATCAACACTTCTATGAGAAAATTACTTTTGATTGCAATTCTATGCATGGTCGGACTAATTTCCGGCAAAGCTGCCGAAAACAGATGGCATGTGTATGGCGGTGCCAACTTGTCGCACAATGTTGAATCTCTATATGAAGGTTCCTACGGCTGGGGAGCAGGCGGATTCCTCGGCGGAGGCTACGAAATCAACTTTTCAAAATACGTGAGCCTGTCGCCCCAACTTGAAATCAACTATATCAACAATGGAGCATGGACAAATGAGAATTGGCGTGATTTCTACATGAATCATTACGATTGGCGCGGTATGTGGAACATCAGCATTCCCATCGTGTTCAACGTACGGATACCGCTGTCCGACAAGGTGGGGCTGCGCATCGGAGCCGGCCCTTACGTGCAGGAAACCTTTGTATTGCGCGAATATGCCTACCAGACATCAAACATGGTGACCAACACAACGGAAAACTTCATCAAACGCTTCAATTTCGGTGTTCTCGGCGAAGCGGCTGTGGAAACCGGACAGCATTTGGGATATTTCTTCCGCACGCAGTATCCGTTCTTGAAAGAGACTTGGAGCCGCAACACGCTGACACTCTCGTTGGGCGTACGCTATACATTTTAGGGACATAACTCCATTTTGAAATATCAGACAATTATGAGGGCAGCAGAGAACCATTCCGCTGCCCTCGTTTTTTCATTAATGCCGGGATATGCCCCAGCTATTTAGCGCACAGCAATCCGTAAATCACAGCATTAGCCGTGCCTACCATCTTAGAGAAGGACGCCCTTTGATAGCGTCCTCAAAAAAACATTAAGCCATTGACAGATTTTATTTTTGACAGAAGAACATATTTTGGGTTATGGTTTAGGGGTTATAGGTTAGAGTTGTAAAACTGTAAACTGTAAACCGTAAACTGTAAACCGTAAACCCATAAACTGTAAACTGTAAACCGTAAACTGCAAACTGTAAACTGTAAACTGTAAACTGTAAACCGTAAACTGTAAACTGTAAACCGTAAACCCTACACCACCAACTTTGCTCCGTGCAAAGGGAAGGTGCGAAGCTCGTCGGTCAGCTCAACCGTAACACAGACCGTATCGCCGGCGTTGCATTCCGTTTCACCGCACGAAACCGTATAGTCCTTTTCCACATTGATACAGGTAAGCGCTATCGAGCGGCCGCCATTCACCATTTTCAGCGGCATACCGCCCCGCAGCACCACCGTTCCCGAAACCTCACACTTGAACATCACCCCGAACGACATGGGAATACAGCCCACAACGGACAATTCCACGGCATCTTTCACAGGTTCCGGCTCCGCGATATTCTTCTTTTCCTTACGGCCAAACAGACGTGACAATAATTTCATCATAGATACTAAGCTAAAAGATTACCGATCAAGGGCATCGGCCGCCCATTTCAGATATTGCGCCGCCTTCTCGTCGGCCTGACGGGCATAGCTCATCTGTGTCTCGTACTTGTCGAGCGCCGATTCCGCATAGCTCATTTGTGTTTTTGCACGGTCGGTGTCGCCCTGCCTCGTGTAGTAGGCCGCCTCGCGCTGATAGCTTTTCGCCCGATCCAGATAGTACTGCGCTTCACGGCGATAATTGTCGGCGCGCTTCTGATAGTATTCCGCTTCGCGCTGGTAGCTTTCCGCTTTCTTGCGGTAATAGTCGTCGGCCGAGAGCGACGGCACAAAAAGCAACAGCGAAATGATGGTCAGCAACAGATGTTTCATGCGTTGTTCCTCCTTTCCCTTTTCTTTTTATCCAAATTTACGAAGAAACACGACACGGCGCAACCACGCAATCGCCGTCTCCGCACTATCCTGACACCCGACACCACCATCAGGGCAAATTATGTCACTAAAAGGCCGATTATTTTTCAGAGAAACCTTGAGCCTGTTTCTTGCGGAAACGGCCGAAGGCATAGGTGAGCACCTCGCGCTGAATGTTGGAACGAAGCAGACGGTTGATGCCATAGTAAACCACTACGCACACGACACACTGCCCCAGCAGCGACAGCCACGCATTGGAAAGCCACGCCCCTACAGCCGCCTGACAGCAGGCCACGAGCAACGCGATGAAAAAGTAAGGAAGCACGTCGCCCACGATATTCCGCGCCCGGTAGCCGGTCACATGACCGGTGAACACCAGTGCATAGACATAGAACACACCCGAAGCGGCAAACTGTCCCCAAATCATTTCCGTCACTCCACAAGGAATTGTGACAATAATGGCGGCAACCATCAGCACGTCCTTCACCACCTCATAGCCGACAAGAGCTTTCGAACGGCCTATGGCAAGGATATAGTTGCTGTAGAGCGAGGTCAGCACCAAAAATATGCCGCGGGCTACAAGAATCTGAAACAGCACGATGGCTTCGTCCCACTTCGTGCCGAACAGAATATGAAATATCGGCTCGGCCACGGTAATCAGCAGCAGGAAAGCCGGGAAAAGCAGATAGGCGGCGAAACGGTTCATCTTGCGCATGGCGCGCAGCAGGCGTTCCTTGTCGTCCTGAAATCCGCTCAACACGGGCAGGAACGACGACGTGACGATCTGCGAAAACGAGGTGATGCCCATCTTGCTCCACTTGTCGGCCTGCGTATAGCAGCCCAGTTGCGACAAGTTATAGTAAGCGCCGATGACAAACGAATAGACATTGAGGGAAACCGTGTTGAGAAACGAGCTCGACATCACACCGAACCCCACGGAAAACATCGAGCGCAGGGATGCCAGGCTGAGCCGGTGGCGGGGCACCCAGCCGGTAGTCAGCCACAGAAACAGCGACTTTACGCCAGTAAGTGTCAGCGTCTGCCACACAATCGCCCAGGCACCATAGCCGGCAACGGCAAGCCAGATGCCGACAGCCCCCGACACGACAAGCCCGACGGTATTGCCGATAGCCACACGCGCAACGGTCATCTGCTTCATCAGACGGTTGGTCTGCACAATGGCCAGTGCGCTCAATATGAACGACACGAACATGGCCCGCGAAAGGCCCGTCAGCCGTTCGTCGCCGAACATCCGTGCAATCAGCGGAGCACAGAACCAAAGAATCACATAGATTCCGACACTCATGGCCAGATTAAACCAGAAAATCGTGGAATAATCCCTCTCGGTCGGATTCTTTTTCTGTATCAGCGCGCTCGAAAAGCCGCTGTCGACAAACAGCGATGCAAAGGACTGAAACACAAGAATGGCGCCTACCAACCCGAAGTCCTCTTTCGACAGCACATTGGCAAGCACCACTCCCGTCACGGCATACAGCACCTGCGAAGCGAACTTGTCGACCGTGTTCCACTTCAGCGTGCGCGCCGTTTTCAATTTCACATCACTTTCTTCCATTCTAAATATCGGTAAATCCGTCCTCGGATGCCGGCTTATCAGCAGCCGGTTCTTCATCCTCGACAGCAGGCTCGGCAATATCCACCTTTACGGCCTTGATGCTGCCGATTTTTGAAACAGTCACCTTGCTGGGCGTTCCCTTATAATAGACTTTTCCCGTACCGGCTCCGCCCACACTCAGTGTGTTCGACGGCTGGCAGCTGATATTGCCCGTACCGACAATGCGGCATTTCACGTCTTTTGCCACTACGCCGTCAGCGCGGATTTCGCCTGTACCGACATTGTTGATCGTCAGATTGTCGCATTTTCCGTAAGCCACCACCGTACCTTTACCGGTGAGCAGCTTCAGGTCAAGATTAGTCGCATTCAAGTCCTTTGCCACAATCTTGCCGTTGCCCTGCAACGTCACGGAAATCTTGGCAGCCGGCTTCACGCCGCTCACATAGAGCGTGCTGTCCTTCGAATTCTCTATCTTGGAAAGGAAAGAGGAATAGACGTAGAGCGTCGGCTTTTTCACCATTTCCAGACCTTCCTGCTCCAACTGCAAACGAAGCTTGCCGCCGTTGTTGGTGGCAATGATATAGCGCGCATATTCCGGTTCGGTCTGAAACACCACATAACCGACAGAGTCAGGGTTGGACGAATACACGACATTGATGTTGTCGTCCAGTTCCAGTTCACTGAATTCCCCCACAGGAATCTTATAGGAAGCGGCCTGAACTGCCGAAGTCAGACAAACGAGCAGTGCCGCAAAAATTACAGAAAATCGTTTCATATCAGTTTTATGTTATAAAAATGCGTAGTCAAACGGCTGTTAAAAAATTGTAGTCTACAAAAATACAATTCTTTTCCTATTCCAACTACTGTTTAAGTCTTTTTAAAGCAATCAATTAAAGGCGCGTGTTCTCAATTTCGTCAAGAATGTCCGAAAGTTCGGCATAGGTCTTGGCCTGGAGCATGGCGATGCGCGTGTCGCGGAAATTCGGGATGCCCTTGAACAGCGGTGAAGCCGCCAAATGACGGCGGATATGCAGGATGCCCCTGTATTCGTCGATATTGTCGATGCTTTCGCGAATCTGACGGCGGAGCAGTGCCATTTTTTCCGACGCGGGAATCGGCGCAATCGGCTCGCCATGGCGCAGATAGTATTTCATTTCGCGGAAAATCCACGGCGCACCGATGGACGCACGGCCCACCATGATGCCGTCGACACCGTAACGGTTGAAATAGTCGACGAGCTTTTCGGGCGAAGTGATGTCGCCGTTGCCGATAATCGGAATCTGAATGCGCGGATTGTTTTTCACCTCACCAATCAGCGTCCAGTCGGCCTCACCGGTATACATCTGGCTGCGTGTACGCCCGTGAATCGTCAGCGCCTTGATGCCGCAGTCCTGAAGCTGTTCGGCAAGCGTCGTGATGATTTTGTTCTCACAGTCCCAGCCCAGACGGGTTTTCACCGTCACCGGCAACTTCACGGCCTTGACCACCGCGGAAGTGATGGCCAGCAGTTTGGGAACATCGCGGAGCATGCCGGCTCCCGCGCCTTTCGACGCCACTTTTTTCACCGGGCAACCGAAATTGATGTCAATCACATCCGGCCCTGCCGCTTCGGCAATACGGGCGGCCTCCACCATCGGCTCCACTTCCTTTCCGTAGATCTGAATGGCTACGGGACGTTCCGCCGGATTGGTGTGCAGCTTGCGCGTCGTGCTGTTGATGTTCCGCACCAGCGCATCGGCAGAAACGAATTCCGTGTAAACCATATCGGCCCCCTGCTCCTTGCAGATAAGGCGGAACGACGGATCGGTCACATCCTCCATCGGAGCAAGCAGTACGGGCTTGTCGCCCAAATCGATATTGTCAATCTTCATTTTTTCTTCTTTCCTGTCAGTGTTCAATTCTCACTCTCGCAATGCGCCGGAAAGCAGCCGTACGCCTTTCCGTTCCGATTCCGGAAGCCGCGCAAGCATCTCGCCTGCCGTCAGTCCGGTCAGCGGATGCCGCCAGAAGGGGTTGATCTCCGCAAGGGGAACAAGCACAAACGCCCTTTCCGTCATACGCGGATGGGGCACGGAAAGCGTTGCCGTGTCAATCACCTCACTGCCGAGATAAATGATGTCGATGTCGAGCAGACGGTCGACATACCGTCCGTCGCCGTCGCGGTGAGCTCCCGTTCCGGCCGCACGTTCCACCGCCTGCATCATGCCCAGCAGACGGCAGCCGTCGAGGTCGGTATCCACTTCGATTGCGATATTAAAAAAGGGGCTATCCGACTGATAGCCCCAAGGTTCGGTAACGTAAACCGACGATTTGCGGGCACGGCAGCCAAGCAAACGCTCTATCTCGCCGACGGCAAAGCGCAGATTCCTGCTTCTGTCGCCAAGGTTCGTGCCGATGTTTATGCCAGCCACCCGCATCATTTCCGGTAAACGGTATTATTACAGTTTCTTCGAAACTTCCACTTCTTCGAAGGCTTCCACCATGTCGCCTTCCTTCACATCGTTGTAGTTGCTGATGTTCAGACCGCAATCGTAGCCGGAAGTCACTTCCTTCACGTCGTCCTTGAAACGCTTCAGCGAACCCAGCTCACCGGTATAGATAACGATACCGTCGCGGATAAGGCGAACTTTGCTCGTGCGCTTGATTTTTCCTTCGCGCACCATACAGCCGGCAATCGTACCCACACGGGAAATCTTGTAGGTCTGGAGCACTTCGGCCGTACCGGTAACCTCTTCCTTGATTTCCGGGGAAAGCATACCGGCCATTGCATCCTTCACCTCGCCGATAGCATCGTAGATGATGGAGTACAGACGGATGTCGACTCCGTCGTTCTCGGCCAGACGCTTGGCGGCTGCCGTTTTGGGGTTTGCAAAAATTTCCTGTACCGAGCCCTGTTCCACGATCACACCGCCGTCCAGAATGGCCACGCTATCGCAGATCTCCTCCACCACGCTCATCTGGTGGGTGATGAC
>URMA01000090.1 GCA_900548875.1 uncultured Porphyromonadaceae bacterium
ATCGCAGGCGGAACACGGAGCCGACAGCCAGTCAATGCTGCTGACCACCGACCGCACATTGGCCGAAAAGGTGGCCGACGAAACGGAACGCCTGCTCGCCGACCTGCCCCGACAGGACCTTATCCGCCGCTCGCTGTCGCACAGCCGCATCATTGTGCTTGCCAATGAGGACGAAATAATGGACTTTGCCAACGAATACGCGCCGGAACACCTGATTATCAACCACAAGGAAGCCAACCGACTGGCGGAACGGGTGGAAAATGCAGGCAGCGTGTTCCTCGGTGCCTATGCCTGTGAAAGTGCGGGCGACTACGCTTCGGGCACCAACCACACACTGCCCACGAGCGGCTATGCCCATGCCTACAGCGGCGTGAACCTCGACAGTTTCATGAAGAAAATCACGTTTCAGACGCTGTCGGAGGAAGGCATCGCCAACCTCGGCCCGGTTATCGAAACACTTGCCGAAAACGAAGAACTGATGGCCCACAAGCTGGCAGCCACCGTACGTATGAATGCCATTAAGGAGAAAAAGCTATGAATCTGGAAAAATTAGTACGAAAAAATATCCTTTCACTGAAACCTTACAGCTGCGCCCGCAACGAATTTTCGGGCACGGCAAACGTGTGGCTCGACGCCAACGAAAACGCCTACAACAACCCCTACAACCGCTATCCCGACCCGATGCAACGGCAGTTGAAGGAAAAAATATCGGAACTGCGCGAAGTGCCGGCCGACCAGATTTTTCTCGGCGTGGGCAGCGACGAGTGCATCGACCTCACCTACCGCATCTTCTGTCGACCGGGTGTCGACAATGTGGTGGCCATCTCGCCGTCCTACGGCATGTATGAAGTATGCGCCGACATCAACGACGTGGAATACCGCAAGGCTCCGCTGACGGCGGATTTCGGTCTGGACCGGGAAGGCATACTGCGGCTGACGGACGAAAACACGAAAGTGGTGTGGATATGCTCGCCCAACAACCCGACCGGGAACGCCTTCGACCGCACCGACATTGCGGACATCTGCGGGCGTTTCGAAGGCATTGTCGTTGTCGACGAGGCCTACATCGACTTTTCGTCGAAAGGCTCAATGCTGGAAATGCTCGACCGTTTCCCGAATCTGATTGTCATGCAGACTTTCTCGAAAGCCTGGGGAAGTGCGGCCGCCCGGCTGGGAATGGCGTTTGCCACACGGGAAATCATCGATATTTTCAACAAGGTGAAATACCCCTACAACATCAATATGCTGACTCAGAACTACGCTCTCGAACTGCTGGACCGCTACGGCGACATCCGGGAATGGGTGCAGTCGCTGATTGCCGCACGCGACAATCTGATTGAACGCCTGTCGGAACTCGACTGCGTGGAGAAAATCTATCCGACGGACGCCAACTTCGTGCTGGTCAAGGTGACGGATGCCAACGCCATCTACCGCTACCTGTGCGACCGCGGAATCGTGGTGCGCAACCGTAATTCGGTGGATATGTGCCTCAACTGCCTGCGTATCACCGCCGGCACGGAAGGCGAAAACGACCAACTCATTCAAACACTTGCCCAATATGGAAAATGACGGAAAGAAAAAACGCGTGCTGTTCATTGACCGCGACGGCACGCTCGTAGTCGAACCGCCCGTCGACTATCAGCTCGACTCACTCGAAAAACTGGAATTCATTCCGGGCGTGTTCCGCAACCTTCACTTTATTGCCCGCAACCTCGATTTCGAACGTGTCATCGTCACCAATCAGGACGGACTGGGCACGCCGTCGTTCCCGATGGAAACTTTTCTCCCGGCCCACGAAAAGATGCTCCGCGCATTCGAAAACGAAGGCATCACGTTCGACGACATCATCATCGACCGCACGTTTGAACACGAACACCAGCCTACCCGCAAGCCGGGAACTGCTCTTTTGGGCAAATATATGACCGGCGACTACGACTTGGAAAACTCGTTTGTCATCGGCGACCGCATCACCGACATTCAGTTGGCACGGAATCTCGGAGCGAAAGGCATCCTGCTCCAGCCGTACGAAACGGGACGGAAATGGGTGGACGATGCCGGATTGGGCGACACCTGTGTGCTTATCACCGACAGTTGGGACCGCATAGCGGAATTTCTGCGGGCAGGAAGCCGAAAAGTGACCGTAATGCGCACTACCTCCGAAACCGATATCCGCATCACGCTCGACCTCGACGGAAACGGCATCACGAAGATTTCCACAGGACTGGGATTTTTCGACCACATGCTGGAACAGATAGGCCGCCATTCGGGCTTCGACTTGGAAATCAGCGTGAAAGGTGACCTATACGTCGACGAACACCACACCATCGAGGACACCGCCCTCGCATTGGGCGAAGCGCTCCGCAAGGCGCTGGGCGACAAACGCGGCATTGAACGCTACGGCTTCATGCTGCCGATGGACGACTGCAACTGTACGGTGGCACTCGACTTCGGCGGACGCCCGTGGCTCGTTTGGGAAACGGAATTCCGGCGCGAACGCATCGGCGACGTACCCACGGAAATGTTTTTCCACTTCTTCAAAAGCCTCAGCGACGCAGCCCTGATGAACCTCTACATAAAGGCCGAGGGACAGAACGAGCACCACAAGATTGAAGGCATCTTCAAGGCACTCGCCCGCGCACTGAAAGCCGCCGTGCGCCGCGACATCTTCCGCTTCACGCTGCCATCCACAAAAGGAACGCTGTGATAGAGGGATTATGGGTTAGGGGTTAGAGGTTAGAGGTTAGCGGACTTTCTGTAAACTGTAAACCGTAAACCATCAGTAAACCGTAAACTGTAAACCACCAGTAAACTGTAAACCCTCAAACAGTCATGCTGCGTTTCTGAATGCCCCGGAAACAAAATTTAAATTTATTCATTTCGTTTCATTTTGTTTTTCTCTCGGCTTTTCCTATCTTTGCAAAAGATAGAATGCGTCTTAGCAGAAAATTCAAACAAGTTTGGTTTTCTGTCTTGGACTTTCACTATCTTTGCAACGATTAAATATAAGCCTTTTCACTAAAGAAAAAAACGATCATGTCTATTAACTGTATTGGAATTTTAACCTCCGGAGGTGATGCACCGGGCATGAATGCAGCAATTCGTGCGGTCACACGTTCTGCCATTTTCAACGGAATGCGCGTGAAAGGTATTTACCGTGGATACAAAGGATTGGTAACTGGGGAAATCCAGGAATTCCGCACACAAAACGTCTCGAACATTATCCAAATGGGCGGCACGATTCTGAAAACAGCCAGATGTATGGAGTTCAAGACTTCAGAAGGCCGCAAGCAAGCTTACGAAAACATGGTGAAGGAAGGTATCGACGCCCTCGTGGTTATCGGCGGTGACGGTTCTCTGACGGGTGCCCGTATCTTTGCTACTGAATACAATATTCCTATCGTAGGTCTTCCCGGAACAATCGACAACGACTTGTTCGGAACAGATACTACAATCGGCTACGACACAGCCTTGAACACGATTATGCAATGTGTCGACAAAATCCGCGACACGGCCACCTCTCACGAGCGCCTCTTCTTCATTGAAGTCATGGGCCGCGATGCCGGCTTCCTTGCCCTCAACGGAGCGATTGCCGCAGGTGCTGAAGCCGCCATTATCCCGGAAATCTCCACAGAAGTCGACCAGTTGGAAGAACTTATCAACAACGGTTTCCGCAAGAGCAAGAACTCGTCCATCGTGCTGGTAGCCGAAAGCCCGGTAACCGGTGGTGCAATGGCGCTTGCCGAACGTGTGAAGAACGAATATCCGCAATACGAAGTGCGTGTGTCCATCCTTGGCCACTTGCAGCGAGGCGGTTCGCCGACAGCCCACGACCGTATCCTTGCTTCGCGCATGGGTGCTGCCGCTATCGACGCCCTTCTCGAAGACCAGCGCAACGTAATGATTGGTGTTGCCAACGATGAAATCGTTTATGTGCCTTTCACCAAGGCCATCAAAAAGGACAAGCCAATCAACCGCGAACTCCTCGACACACTCCGTCGTCTGTCTATCTAAAAAAAGAAAGATACGATACAAAAAACGCTACGCGAAGGTGAAACCACTCATCTTCGCGTATTTTTTATTTAAGAATATTCTATATGGAATATCTAAGATAAGGAAGCCGTCGCTGGCGACTGAAGGGCATAAGCCTTATCCAAGGCGTACGGTTTATTGATGGTTTACAGTTTACGGTTTACTGATGTTTAAGGTTTATTGATGGTTTACGGTTTACTGTTTACAGAAAGTCCGCTAACCGCTAACCTATAACCCCTAACCCATAACCTCTAACCCCATTTATTCAAACAAGGCGCTGAGAATTTCCGGCGAGCGGAGCGTGCCGAGTGTGGAGCTGTGAAGACGGTAGTAATCGAGCATCAGCGACAGCAGTCGGCTTCGCTGCTGACGGTTGAAACGGAACAGGTGCATATTGGCATAATTCATACGGGCAATTTTCACCAACACGGCACTCTCCTCACTTTCCACAAAATGAGGATGAAGCGGATGGGAAGGACGGAAAACCCCTTCAAGCATATCGAAGCAGTAGCCTTCGCGATAGGTTTCCGTGTTGGGTTCAATTCCGAGCAGTACGCCCAAATTATAAAGAAAACAGATGTGAAAATTTGCCACACCACGGTCCAACTTGTCCAACAGCTGCACGGAACTGGAAATAAACGAGAATAGCGGCGCATTGCGTTCCTGCTCCACGATGACGTGCGACAGCAGTTCCGTTACGAACAGTGCGATGGCATTCTTCACCGGGTCGGCATGCAGCGTTGTCAACGGCACCAGGCACCGAGCTTCCTTTATACGAAAAATGTCGCGCGAAGGAAGGATATCCGACTCAATCTCCACCAGCGACAACGGCTGAAAAAGCGCGCGCCTCACCCTCGCCACTTTGCCATTGCTTTGCGGCAGCAGGAACGACAGCAACCCCTGCGTGTCAGTGTAGACACGCACCACTGAATTCTTGTCGTTATAGCTGACCGTGCGGAGCACCACACCTCTCAATCGTTCGTACATCGTAACAGCTTTTTATAGCTACAAACTTACGCAAATTTCACCAATCATAAAAATCTTCCCAACACCCGATTGCTGCAACACGTTCCACTCCTTACCGCACCAGCACGCGCACAGAATCCGATTTTCCCATTTTTACCGCCTTGTAGTCAACAAACAAAAACTAAATTATAATAAAAACAGTTGCAATTTCAAAAATAAAGACGTAAATTGCACACAGTAACCCAAAATCTGTACAATATGAAAAAGATAGTGTTGTCACTCAGCCTTGCAATAACGCTGCCAGTATCATCTGCCTATTCCAATTTGACAAACAAAAGCAATAAGTAATTGTGAAAATCCAACCCTAAACCACCACAATTATGAAACGATTGATTTATGTAGCAGCTGCGTGCGTCCTGTTTTCCATTTTTGCGCACGCTAAAAGAACAATACCAAGAGCGCTTGAATTAGATCCCAATTATTTTGCAACTGCAACAATTTACGATGCAGACAGTGTCACTCTTGACGAATTTTATGGCGATGATTGGAAAAGTGGTTATGTTACACTACGTTCTCCTGCCATTGCAAAAGGAGATACCCTCTGGATTTCATTCAATTTAATATACCTTATAGATTGCACAAAACAGGACTTCGCTACTGACATAAAATACAATTTCGGCTACAATGAATTGCCAAAAGAATCAGTTCCACTTGATTCAACGCAGCAGGAAATGGCAGTAAAAGAACTCCGCCGTATCTTTTCAAAAGATGTCATATTCAAAAACACTACGTTTGATGAGGTTTATAAAATTTATGAACAATCTTATCAAAAGCTCTATATGCCCGATTCTACACAAAGCAAGCAGTTAGCAATAGCTTTTCTCTACCCCGTGTTCCTGATTCCTCCTGCTGAAAAAGCCACGGAAGCCCAAACAGAGGCAAAGCAATGACAAGCAAGCTGACGGTTTCTCAATCCACCCTAAACCATCACAATTATGAAACGACTGATTTATGTAATAGTTGCGTGCATCCTGCTTTCCATTATTGTGCACGCTAAAAGAATACCAAGAATGCTTGAATTATACCCCAATTATTTTGCAACTGCACCGACCTACGATGCGGACAGCTTTACTCTTGACAAATTTTATGGAGACAGTGTGTATAAAAGGCATATTGTATTGCGTTCTCCTGCCATTGCAAAAGGAGATACCCTCTGGATTTCATTTATTTTACTATACAGTTTAGACTGTACAAAACAAGACTTCACCCCTCAAGTATTATTCGATGCCGGTTACAATGAATTGCCAAAAGAATCAGTCCCACTTGATTCTACGCAGCAGGAAATGGCAGTAAAAGAACTCCGCCGTATCTTTTCTAAAGATATCATGTACAGAAACACTACGTTTGATGAGGTTTATAAAATTTATGAACAATATTACCAAAAGCTCTATATGCCCGACTCTACACAAAGCAAGCAGTTAGCAATAGCAATTCTTTGCCCCTTGTTCATAGTTCCTCCTGCTGAAAAAGCCACGGAAACCCAAACGGAAACGAAGCAATAACAAGCAAGCTGACGGTTGTTCAATCCTAAACCACCACAATTATGAGACGATTGATTTATGTAATAGTTGCGTGCATCCTGTTTTCCATTTTTGTGCACGCTACAAGACCTCCAAGATGGTTTGAAACCAATTATTTTGCAACAGCGGCAATTTACGATGCTGACAATGTAACTTTTGACAAATTTATTGTCACTTATGACAAATCTATTAACAGCTTAAAGAAAGTCAAAATTGCACTTCGTTCTCCGGCCATAACAAAAGGGGATTCTATTTGGACTTTCTTCTGTTTAGTGTTCAAGTTAAACATAGAAAAACATGATTTTGACATTGAGCCCAGGCTTGAGACAGACTTTAGCTATCAAAAATTACCAGGGTCAAAAGCAGCCCCACTTGACTCCACTCAGACGGAAGCCATTTCACAAGAACTCCGACGCATATTTTCAAAAGATATTATACTCAGAAATACAACAATGGACAACCTATACAAGATTTATGAAGAATTTTACATTAACAGCTTTAAGACGGATTCTACACAAAGCAAAAAAATAGTTTTTGCATATTATATCGCTATGCTCATGGTTCCTCCTGCTGAAAAAGCCACGGAAGCCCAAACAGAAGCGAAGTAATGACAAGCAAACTGACAGTTTTTCAATCCAACCCTAAACCACCACAATTATGAAACGATTGATTTATGTAATAGTTGCGTGCATCCTGCTTTCCATTTTTGTGCACGCTAAAAGAATACCAAGAATGCTTGAATTATACCCCAATTATTTTGCAACTGCACCGACCTACGATGCGGACAGCTTTACTCTTGACAAATTTTATGGAGACAGTGTGTATAAAAGGCATATTGTATTGCGTTCTCCTGCCATTGCAAAAGGAGATACCCTCTGGATTTCATTTATTTTACTATACAGTTTAGACTGTACAAAACAAGACTTCACCCCTCAAGTATTATTCGATGCCGGTTACAATGAATTGCCAAAAGAATCAGTCCCACTTGATTCTACGCAGCAGGAAATGGCAGTAAAAGAACTCCGCCGTATCTTTTCTAAAGATATCATGTACAGAAACACTACGTTTGATGAGGTTTATAAAATTTATGAACAATATTACCAAAAGCTCTATATGCCCGATTCCACACAAAGCAAGCAGTTAGAAATAGCAATTCTCTATTCCTTGTTCCTGGTTCCTCCTGCTGAAAAAGCCACGGATGCCCAAACAGAGGCGAAGCAATAACAAGCAAGCCGACAGCGCATTGGCATTCTATACACAGAATACAAGTGTAGACAAATAGAGAAAAACAGCTACGCTACACAAATGATTGTATATTTGCCGATACATACACAACACACTAATATGCAATACATTATAATAAACAGTACTTTGGGGAGGTGTCACAAATTTCTTAAAATCTATTAAAAATATGCTTTTTGGCATGAAAGATTTGCACAGTTAAAAAACTTCGTATAACTTTGCACTCGCTTTGAAACAGTAAGCACAAACATGATGGCCCATTCGTCTATCGGCTAGGACGCAAGATTTTCATTCTTGAAAGAGGAGTTCGATTCTCCTATGGGCTACAAAGTTAAAAACAGCAACAAGACATGGCAAATCATAAATCGTCACAAAAGAGGATTCGTCAGACCGAAGCGCACAGGCTTCAGAACAGATATTATCACAAGACAACCCGCAATGCCGTGAAGGCACTGCGCAACACGACGGACAAGGCCGCTGCCGAAGCACTCCTGCCGAAAGTAAGCGCCATGCTCGACAAGCTCGCCAAGAGGAATGTCATCCATGCCAACAAGGCCGGCAACCTCAAAAGCAGCATCCAGAAGCACGTAAACGCATTGTAAGCCGCAGAGGCCGCACGCCGTATGCGCAAAAATACAGGGTATGCAACATTGCATACCCTTTTTGCATTATGGCTACCCCGCCCTTCCGGAACGGCCCATACCGACCGCCATTTGCATATCCGTAACCTTCCACGATACGCTGCACCGTCCGCCTTCGCGGCGCGAAGGCACTGTTTCTGCCGGTCGCAACCGTTTTCGGACGAAGAGCCGGGTCACTACTCCCTTCCGTCTGCGAAGCCGTAGAGCATGGCTATCTCGGCAGGCCACCGCTCCTCCACGGGGGTTTCGAGTATCAGCGGCATACCGTCGAAACGGGAATCGGCCGCAATATAGCGGAACGCTTCGAGCCCTATCGTACCCTCGCCCAACGGCGCATGGCGGTCCACACGGCTGCCGAGCGGCTTCATGGCATCGTTGAGATGCATGCCTCTCAGGTATTTCATTGGAACCGTCCGGTCGAGCAGCGCGAACGTGGCGTCGCAAGCCGCGGCGGACGAGAGGTCGTACCCGGCTGCAAAAGCATGGCAGGTGTCGATACAATACCCCACCCGCGACTTGTCCTCCACCCGGTCGATGATATAGGCAAGGTGTCCGAAATCAAAGCCGACATTGGAACCCTGTCCGGCGGTATTCTCTATGACGGCCGTCACTCCTTCCGTCTGCTCCAACGCGATATTGATACTCTCGGCTACCCGGTCAAGACACTCCTCCACGGTTATCTGTCCCAGATGACTGCCGGGGTGGAAGTTGAGCCGGTCGAGGCCGAGCTGGCCGCAGCGACGCATCTCGTCAACGAAAGCCTCCCGCGACTTCTGCAATTCGTCTTTTCCCGGATGTCCGAGATTTATCAGGTAACTGTCATGGGGCAGTATCGCCTGCGGAAGATAGCCGTTCTCGCGGCAGGCCCGGCGAAAAGCCTCGATGGTTTCCGGTTCGAGAGGGGCCGCACGCCACTGGCGCTGGTTCTTGGTAAAGAGGGCGAAACCTCCCGCCCCTATTCCATGGGCATTCACGGGAGCGTTCTGTACGCCGCCCGAAGCGCTCACATGTGCTCCAAAATACTTTTTCATTCCGTTTTCCATTCTACGGCAAATATAACACAATCCGGCGAACCGCAGACCGTCGGCCCGGCAGAAGTGTATGCTTTCAGCGAAAGGCACATACTGTTCAATGCTTTTTTTGTACATTTGCATCACGAGAAAACCGCGCATGGCGATGAAAACAGGTCTGCCGATAAATACATTGCTGAAAGCCCTCTGCATAACCGCGTGCTGCACCATGTTGGGAACGGGCACCTGCCATGCGCAGTTCACTATCCGAAAATCCGCGGCCGAAACCCAGGAACCTCCCAGGGTCTTCGACCGGCTTCCTGCCGTACAGCCCCGGAATGACTATTTCGACCCCGCGGCCGAACGGGCAAAACGGCTCAAACTTCGCAAAGAACGCAATACAATAGAGTTCAATGCCTCGCTCGAAACCTCACTGCAACAGTTCGAACACTGGACAGGCAGCGGGAGCAACAACTTCTATGCACTCGCCAACATCTTTTTCCGGCATCAATACAAAAAGGAGAAGCTATCGATAGACTACCGGGCGGACGCCACCTACGGCATGAACTTCATCGACGACGCCTTTTTCAAGAACAAGGACGAATTCAAAATCAACTGGCAGCTGGGCTGGGAGATGCACCGCAACTGGTCTTACTCCGCCTCGATAAATATCCGCAGCCAGTTCTCGCAGGGATACAAGTCGCGCACGGAACACATCCTCGTCTCGGACTTCATGTCGCCCGGCTATTTCGACATCGCCGCGGGTTTCACCTACGCCAAGGCGGGCAGTCCCTTCAAGATAACGCTCTCGCCCCTGGGCGGCAACATCGTCACCGTACTCAACGACATGCTTCCCGAAGACGGCCGCTACGGCGTACCTGTCGGCGAACGGGTCACCGGAAAACTCGGTTACTCGGCCGATGTCTTCTTCGACCGGGCGTTCGGAAAGAAGGAGTGGCTACGCTACCGCTCCGACCTCTATTTCTTTCTCCCCTACACCGAACCGGACAATCCCACGGTCAGGTGGGAGAACACGTTCGAGATAAGGATAACCAAATTCATCTCCACCAAACTTTACGGACAGCTCTACTACCGCAAGGAGGACAGTACGGCACTCCAGTACCAATACTCGTTCATGATAGGGCTGAAATACGTATTCAGGAACAAATAACCGTTCCGGCGGCAACCGGACGAAAACCGAAAGCAAACCATGGAAAAGAATTCGAAAGGCAGCATACTCACCCCCATTCTCCTGTCGGCAGCGCTCGTACTGGGCGTGGTGATAGGTCTCTTCGCCGGCCGCAACAGCGTGGACAGGAGGCTGCGCAGTCTGGCCGGCGAACTCGATTCGCCGGGCGGCAAGATAAGTTACGCCCTCTCGCTGATAGACCGCTACTACGTGGACCCGGTAAGTACCGACTCGCTCGTGGAGGCGCTGATGCCCGACCTCATGTGGTACCTCGACCCCCACTCGGTCTATATCCCCGCCTCGGAACTGGCCGAGGTAAACATGCCGCTCGAAGGGGAATTCGACGGCATAGGCATCACGTTCAACATGTCCACCGATACCATCATCGTCCTGAATGTCATTCCGCAGGGGCCGAGCCAGAAGGCGGGCGTACAGAACGGCGACCGGATAATCCGCATCGACGACTCGCTCGTGGCCGGACGGAAACTTCCGATGGACGACGTGATGAAGATGCTGCGCGGACCGCGCGGTACGCAGGTAACGGTATCCGTCCAGCGCAAGGGAATAGACGACCTCGTTCCCATCGCCATCGTGCGCGACAAGATACCGGTGAAAAGCGTGGATGCCGCCTACATGCTCACTCCCGACATCGGTTTCCTGCGCATCACCACCTTCTCGCAGTACACCCACGACGAAATGGTACGCGCCCTCGGCGAACTCCGCCGGGAAGGGATGCGCAAACTGATAATCGACCTGCGCGGCAATACGGGCGGTTACCTCGGACAACCCATCCGCATGGCGAACGAATTCCTCGCCGACGGCAGGCTCATCGTCTATACGGAAGACCGCAACGGCGACCGGATGGAGGAGTACAGCGACGGGAAAGGGGGCTATCAGGATGTAGAGTTGGCCGTGCTCATCGACGAGAACAGCGCCTCCTCGAGCGAGATATTCGCCGGGGCTCTGCAGGACAACGACCGCGCCACGATAATCGGCCGCCGCTCCTACGGAAAGGGGCTCGTCCAGCAACAGATACCATT
This sequence comes from uncultured Porphyromonadaceae bacterium, assembly GCA_900548875.1. Classification (GTDB taxonomy): domain Bacteria; phylum Bacteroidota; class Bacteroidia; order Bacteroidales; family Muribaculaceae; genus Limisoma. Next base: position 11,698 of record URMA01000090.1, read on the forward strand.
TACGGACGGTTCGGCCATCCGGCTGACCACGGCCCGCTACTACACGCCCACGGGCCGCTCCATCCAGAAGCCTTATACATCCGCCGACAGCACGTACGGATACGACATCTACAATCGTTACTTGCACAACGAACTCTTCTCGGCAGACAGCATCCACTTCGACGACAGTCTGAAGTTCGTGACGCCCGGCGGCAAGACGGTCTACGGCGGCGGGGGCATCATGCCCGACCTTTTCGTTCCGCTCGACACCACGGAAATGACGCCCTATTACATGGAGGTAGCCGGACGAAACATCCTCTACCGCTATACCATGGAGTATGCCGACCGCAACCGGGAAAAGATTAATGCCGTAGAGAGCATCGCACAGCTCGACAGTCTGCTCGACGCCGACACGGGAATGTTCGACGACTTCGTCCGTTATGCCGAACGCAACGGCGTGGCCCCCGACCGGCGCCAGATACGCCAATCCGAGCGGCTGCTCCGGGCTCTTCTACGAGCCTACATCGGGCGCAACACCCCGCTGGAGGAGACGATGGGCGCACTGGCGCAGGCCGTGCGCAGCGGCAAGGCGCTGTACGCCGGTCTATCCAACTACGACGGCCCGACGCTGGAAAAGGCCGCGGCCATTCTGGACGAGCTGCATGTACCGTTCGTCATCAACCAGAACCGGTATTCGATCTTTGACCGCACGATTGAGCACAACGGGTTAAAGGATACCGCCGCGAAGCTGCACAAGGGCATCATCACCTTCAGCCCGCTGGCGCAGGGGCTTTTGACGGACCGCTATCTGCACGGCATCCCCGCCGACAGCCGCGTCCACACCGACGGGCGGTTCTTGAAGGAGAAGGACATCACGCCGGAGCGCCTTGCGCAGATCAGCGCCCTGAACGACCTTGCCCGGCAGCGCGGTCAGACCCTGGCCGAGATGGCCCTTGCCTGGCTGCTGCACCACGACGAGGTCACAACGGTTCTGATCGGTGCCTCCAAAACGCAGCAGATTCTGGACAACATCAAGGCCGTGGAGCACACGACGTTCACGCCCGACGAGTTGGCCGTGATCGACAGGATCAGCAAGTAAACTCTATTTACGCGCAATAAACCGCCGCCCGCCGGGGAAGTTTTCCACGGCGGG
>URMA01000091.1 GCA_900548875.1 uncultured Porphyromonadaceae bacterium
GAGCGTCATTAAAAATAATGAATTTTCACATTAGTATTATTATCATTTTCAAAGTGCATCCACCCACTTCCCTTACAATTTAATCGGGTATTAACACTTAAAATTAGCGGATTCGAGGGAAACATCATCCTATTTCTTTTGATTTGAAACTTTCTGCAAGGGATGTTTTACAGCGAATCCAATCTGTTAAATTTAACACATAAAGAGATTTTTAGAACAAACTAAAGCATCAAATTGCCATTCTAAACATAAATATCTATTAACAAATAGATTATGTTTTGCCACAATGCAGTTACAAATTATAACCATATTATCCCTAATAAAGCAAAAAATGCGGAAGCCGCAACAAAATCGGCTTCCGCATTGATATTTTGCAAAGTGGCAATTTGCTATTCTGCCACTATCAGATAGTAGTTTTTCTTGCCGCGTTGCACAAGCAGATATTTCCCGTTCAACAAGCTGTCGGCTGTAAGTTCCTTGTCGAATGCTTCAAGTTTTTCCTTGTTGACGGAAACACCGCCGCCCTGAACAAGCTTGCGCATTTCACCTTTCGAAGCGAATATCTTTGCATGCTCGGCAAGCAAGTCAACAGCTTTTACGCCACCGGCCAGCAGATCGCGCGACACCTTGAACTGCGGCACACCTTCAAACACGGAAAGGAATGTGGCCTCATCCAGACGGTGAAGCGTTTCGGCAGTAGCGTTGCCGAAAAGAATATTGGATGCGTCGACAGCTGCATTGTAGTCGGCCTCGGAATGTACCATGACCGTCACTTCCTTGGCCAGACGTTTCTGAAGCACACGCAAATGCGGAGCTTCCTGATGCTGGGCTATCAATGCTTCAATTTCTTCGCGTGAAAGGAACGTGAAGATTTTAATATAGCGTTCAGCGTCGCTGTCGCTCACATTCAGCCAGAACTGATAGAACTTATACGGAGAAGTATAGCGTGCATCCAACCACACATTGCCCGACTCCGTCTTTCCAAACTTACCGCCGTCGGCCTTGGTAATCAACGGACAAGTAAGAGCGAAAACCTCACCTCCGTTGGTACGACGGATCAGTTCGGCACCGGTAGTAATGTTGCCCCACTGGTCGGAACCACCCATCTGCAACTTGCAGTTCTTCGTTTCGTAGAGATGCAGATAGTCGTAACCCTGCAACAGCTGATAGGTAAATTCCGTAAAGGAAAGTCCGTCGCGGGCTTCGCCGTTAAGACGTTTTTTCACGGATTCTTTCGCCATCATGTAATTGACTGTGATGTGCTTGCCTACCTCACGGGCAAAGTCGAGGAAGGTGAAATTCTTCATCCAGTCGTAGTTGTTCACCAATTCGGCGGCATTGGGAGCATCGGATTCAAAATCCAGGAATTTGGAAAGTTGCTTTTTGATACATTCCTGATTGTGGCGCAACACATCTTCCGTCAGCAAATTACGTTCGGCCGATTTGCCGGAAGGGTCGCCAATCATACCCGTTGCACCGCCAATCAGAGCGATAGGCTTATGGCCACAACGCTGGAAGTGACGAAGAATCATCACGCTCACCAAGTGTCCTATATGGAGAGAATCGGCTGTAGGGTCAATACCCACATAGGCCGTTGTCATTTCTTTCTGAAGCTGTTCTTCGGTACCCGGCATCATATCGTGCACCATACCGCGCCATTTAAGTTCTTCTACAAAATTCATCGGTTATGTAAGTTTTTTAATATTCTACTGCAAAGTTACGACAATAAATTGACATTACACAATTTACCATTTTTTCAAATAGTAGGTATAGGTAACGCCGGTTTCCTCATCGAGATATTCAAGTATTTTTGTCTTATGATTGTTTTCTATTACCCGAAAACGGAACTTTTCTTTCAGATATACATGGGGCGGCACAGCGCTTTCCTTCGTATTGAACACGACATCCACATAGTCGTCGTTATCCGTCCATGTTCCATAATAAGTTCCTGAGGTATGTTGTTCCGGATAAGAAATATTGACGGAGAACACCGAGGCCTGAAAGCGGAAAAAGGCGTTACCGGCATAATCCGGGTCATCCTTGCCGTCGATTGTCAGGCGTTCCACTTTCCACTGTCCGAACCACGGACCAATATTGCCATTGTTATGCATACAGCCGGTCAGCGCAAAAAGCAATGCCAGCGTACAGACTACCTTATAATAAATCGCTTTCATTTTCCAAACACATTAAAAAGTCCGTTATAACTCAATGAGAGCATCACTCCGAAATTGTTGCCCAGCAAGTTGCCGCGGTCAACTGCCAACTGCCCTTTCAGGTCAAGTCCCTTTACCTGCGGGAAGCTGTAAGTGCCTTCCACCATAAAGGATGTGTCGTACATCGGTTCCAACAAAGAAGCATCATATGTACCCAATGACTTGCGGTAGGATACCAGCACACGATATTTCAACGGAGAATAAATGTAACCGCTAACCCCTACATGGAACCCACGAATACGGTTGTGGGCTACCGCCATGTATCCGTCCGTGTTATAGATAATAGACGGAATGAAGGGCGTACCCTTCGACAAACCATAATACATATAACTATTGTAACGGAAATTGTTATAATAACTGTCGCCACCGGTTGCATGGTCGGTCATTTCCGTACCCGCATGGTCGTTCGGAGCCCAGTGGGTAGGACCACTCTGGTTCATGAAATCGATATATTCGACAACAGCACCGGAAACAATGCTTTTCGGATTCTTGCTCTGATATTCCAAACCCCAGATACCGTCAAAGCCGTTCAACTTGCCGATACCCGAACCGTCTTCATAAGGCCACTGGAAATAGGCCTTCAACTCGGTGTTGTCCTTCAGCCGATAACGGGCCACAAAATCCCACGAACCGAGCGTATTTCCGAAAACATACTGCGAATCACCGAAATTCGAACCTCCCGCTCCGGGAATGAACATGTTCAGAAATTCATGGAATCCCACATCATAAGGGTCTTCTTTCACCAGCACGCCGTTTTTATACGTACGTGCATTTCCGCAATACTGCCCCATCACCTGCATACCGACCGTTACCGAGAACGGTTTTTCTGGTTTCGTACGGAAATACATGCGCTTGTAGTGTGCCCAAATTCCCGTATTGATGAAATTCTGCTTATAGTTGTAATGTTCTTCCAGCCAATTGCCGTCAATATATTTGCCGAACATGATTTCTCCTTGAATCTGCACCCAACCGTTTGTGAACGGGATGTCCTGAAAATCGACAAATCCGGCACGAAGTTCCGGCATCGGACGGGCATTGTTCGACTGCACAAAGTCGCCGCTACCCAATTCCGAATTAAAAAGCGGAGAATTCCGTTCCTTCATACCAAATGTCAGGAACACGCCACGGTATTTCACAGCTCCATACAGCTGCTGCAACCAGGCTGCCGACGGACGGCGTGCCACAGGCACCATTTCTCCCCTTCCATCTTCCGTAGGAAAACAGTGCATATAGTCGGTAGAAGAAGCATATCCCGTCAGGGCATCCACCCCGAAAGCATAGCTGAAACGCTTGGAAAGGTCCAAATCCTTCCATGCCTTTGCCCTCACGGCGGCAGTCTTACCCTGCGTAAGCACGCCTCCGTTGTTCGACATCATGTAGTAGGGAGCCAAATCCTCCGTTCCTACATTTCCGAAAGCCTCAGCACGGAACTGCAGCGGCGTTTCGGCGTGCAGCCCCATTGCCGACAAGGCAACTGCTGCAAAGAGAAACCATTTTTTCATTTGTCACTATTTATTTCTGTTCCGTGCATATTCACGGATACGGTGAATCAGATCTTTGCGATAGTTGATGAAACGTTCGTAGAACGTACGGATATGACGGATTTTCTTTTCTTCATAGATTTCAGCTATGGCAAAGAAAATACCGGTTTCCTCCACATCCCCGAATTCATCGTTGATGGCAGTGCCCAGCATGTGCATTTTCGGGGAAAGGTTCATGTAGGAGTTCACCAACGGAGGGATATTGAATCCGGCTGCACGTATCTGCGTGTTCAGAATCTTATAGTCCTCCTTGAAACTGCCGCCCACGAACAGCCGCTGCATGCGAGCCTCATTGATATTGGCATCCAACGGCTGGATAGGTACTACCAGTTTTTCATCATCGTGAAAATATTTGTCAAGGAAATAGAGAATCATGTTGCGGCACTCCATCGGATAGCTCGGATACATCGTCATCTTTCCGAACAGATATTTGATTTGGGGATAAACCACCACCAGTGCACCAAGTCCGTCCCACAGATTGTCCAAAGCGTACAACGCTTTCGCGCCTGCTTTTGTTGACTGATACTCAACAGAAACAAACGAGCGTCCCAACTCAATCGTATAAGGCAGAATTTCATTGATGAACTTCGGAGAATATTTAAACATGTGCGACATGGCGATATGCGGTACTCCGTTTTCATCCATCTTCATGTTTTCGCCCAGCAGAAAACGGTAGCCGCCGATAATTTCTTCGGCATCCGGATTCCACACGATGAGCTGCTGACAAGGCTCGTCCATAAGGTCGTACTCGTCAATGTCGGCACTCTTGCCCGTCCCGCCGCCGGAAGCGCGGAATGCGATTTCACGCAAACGGCCGATTTCCCACATCACATTGGGAGAATTTTGGGAATCGACGATATAGATTTCATTATGTCCCTTGTTAGTAGTACGCAGAAGACGGGCTTCCGTAAGCTCCATCTTCAGCAGACTTTTATGTACCGGAGCAATGATGCTCTCCACTTTCATTCTATTCATTTCTTTTCAGCAAGACTATATACAACTGATTTAACGTATGCGGCCCATTCCTTTTTCGAACGGCTGTTGTCGAATGTCGTGTAAGGAATCGGCTTTCCAAAATGGAAGGTGAACGATTTGCCCTTCGCGTCCACCATTTCGGCAGGGAGGAAAATCAATTCAATATTGAATTTAATGCCCAGGCGTTTTCTTATTCTTGCAAACCGATAGAAGAATTTTGAATTCAAACCTTCAAAATATACCGGTATTACATCACGCTTGGTTTCAACGCTCTTCGTTATAAAAGATTTCTGCCATTCCAGATCGCAAACCTCTCCTTTATCATTCATTCGCGAGCACAGACCGGCAGGAAACATCAGTATCTGATCGTCGCCTGCATAGGCCTCCTCCACACGCGTCATCGCCTCACGCGACTGCGAGCCATACTTGTTAATCGGAAGGAATACGCTGCGAAGCGGCTTGATAGCCATCAACACATCGTTTACAATACACTTGACATGGTTGTCGTACCGGTCACACAAAAACGACAGCAACGCCATACCGTCAAGTCCGCCCAGAGGATGGTTAGAGGCAAAGACATAACGGCCTTCAGATGGCAGGTTTTCAACACCTTTACAGGATAGCTTTATATCCAACGACTCCATGACACCACGGGCAAAATCCGGTCCTTCTTTTCCGACATTCTCTCCCGAAATCCGGTTTAGTTCATCCTGGCGGATGATACGGGCCAATTTCCGGAAAACAAATTCCGGAATGAAGCGGGAAGCACGCGGCATCTTACTGACGATTACCTGCTTAACGTCTAATCGTAACGAATTTTCCACTCTGATCTAATTTGCATCCTATATTTCAGGATGCAAAAGTAATATTTTAGAATGAATAACACAATTTCAAAATATCATTTAACCGTTTTAGCCTCAATTCAATAAAAAAATCACACATTATCACAAGATGTGTGCATTCCGACAGGTATTCCACCAGAGTCGTACTCCCGAACGGCCCCCACAACAAAGCACCCCGACAAGCCAAAGCCTGCCGAGGTGAACCTGTCTATTACAACAAATAGTGTGTTTTTCACTACCTCTGCCAAATGAATTTTGTTGCAGCATCCGTACTACCGCTAACCACTTTCACGACATACACGCCTGAACCGAAACGGCTGCAGTCAATAGCGTATGCCGGAGTAAAGACGTGGGCAATGTCCATCACCTGTCCACCTGTAGATACGACGTAGACTGTTGCCGGTTCCGTCGGATTCCAGCCACTGACAGTGACCGTTCCCGCACCGCGGTCGCAAGCGACGGTCAACCCCCAGCCTTCTTCGCTGTCATAATCGACAATTTCGTCAACGCCGCTTCCGGCACCCTCACAACGGATTGTCGCTTCGGCATATACGCCGGAACCGTCGAGAGCCGTTGCACGCACCACAACATCACCATCACCGGTTCCATTGGCTTTCAGCAGACCGTTCTGACTAATCGTGGCCAGTTCCGAACCGCTGACAATAGTCCATGCCACATTCGTGAATGTCGCCGTCTGCGGCAACACTTCCACAAAGAGGTGAAGCTGCGGCTGACCGGCCACCAGTTCCATTTCAGATTCCAGACTGCGGATATACAGCGAAGAAACGCCTACCGCCGGAAGAGCATTTGCCGTGCTGATCACATTTGAGCGCAATTCGCCGGCGGCCGAACGTGTCAGCCGTTTTTCAACCGGCACAAACGAAACGGCGTAAAGACTTTCACCCTCCGGTGCCGACAAATCCGTATAGTTCAACTGACTGCCCGCCACTTCTGCAATTTTAGCCATCGCATCGGCACTGCTTCCGCGCAAAATGGCGTATGTGTCGACCGTCAGTCCTTCATAAGCGTTCCACATCAGGTTGTAGCCGCCACCCACAGCCTTATTCAGCATTACGTGCAACGGCTTGTGGGCTACACTTTCATTGCTTTCCTGCCCGTTTTTCGCCAAAAGACGGATGACATAGCGTTCTGATTTCACTTTCGGCGACGACGAGAGGTCGAGATAACGCCCTTCGGAAACCGGAACCGTGTCGAGCACCAGATAGTTGTTGACACGTGATGTTTCCTTGCCTACCACAACACGGTCGACCAACTCAGGCATTCCTATTGCATTCCATTCCACCCGATAGACACCCAGTTCCTCATCCACATTCACGCGGGATATTTCAGCCACCGGCATTTCGGCCACTGCGGTAACACTGCCTGTATATGTATTGCCCGTCAAGGCGTTTTCATAATACGCCACCACTTCAAATGGACCTACCTCCCTGAACAGGAATTCGGCAATGGAATCGCCACGATTATAGCTGATTTCCACCTTGTCGCTTTCACTGCGAAAACCACAATCCATTGTCAAATCAGAGAACACTGCAGGCACACGCACTTTCAGCGGAGCATTGGCAAGCACTTCCGCAGGCATTTCAAAGGTGACATCCGCAGCATTGACAACCGTCACAGCCGAACGCATTTGCAGATTCCCGGCCTTCAGTGTAATCTGTTTCACACCGTCGGTCGTCCATTTGGCAACAAACGTACCGTTGCCCTTGTCTGTCACCAGCGTACCGCCGTCAAGCTCTACCGAATAGCTGCCGGCCGCCGTACCCACATACTTCAATTCAACTTCTTTTCCGACCGCCACTTTTTCCGGCGCATCAACATAGCCGTCCGCCGAAATGGTCACCTCTACCGGTGCCGTCAGCGGAGAAACCGCATTCATCAAGTCAATGGCCTGCACCTGCACTTCATAAGTGACATCGGCTTCCAGACAGCTGAGTGGAACGATTCGCTGAGGTGTCGTACCATATATATAATTGGAAACAATCGTTGCCTTATCGTTCAGTGCATTCATCGGAGAAATGACGAAACTGCCCGCTCCGGTTGTGCCTTTCTTTTTGACACTGAGGTTATAGCGCATCTGTACGCTCGGAGTATGGTCGTCGGCGGCATCGCTCCACGTTACGAGCAATCCCTCTTTCGTTTGACGCGCCATCACATTTTCCGGTTTTGCTGGTGCCTGATTGTCGTTATTGCCGACTGTTATACTGCTGCCGGTCTGCGGATAACGTCCCTCGGCAATCGGAAGGAACGGTTCTGTTTCCGTCGTCGGCAAGTTGACGAAATCCACCTCGAAATTCGGATAGAACAGCATGGCCAATCCCCGATCCGTTTCCGACATCACATTGTCGCCGCTAATGGAGAACATTACATCCTGATAGCCGTTATTGTCCCAATCCCTCAATCGCCAAGACGACTTGAGAGTAAAATCATAGTCTCCCTTCAACGGTATTTCAATGTATTCCGTTGCCGGCCATTGTTCCTCAGGAACACCCGGAACGATTCTAAGCAAATGGCTTTGCGTATCTATTACCGCCAAATCCACCCAACCGTCGTTGTTCAAGTCGGCAAGGACATGATCGCCCATATCACTCCGCCCTCCATACGTTGTCGGATACTTGAAAATAAGCTGCGGATCAGCATAGTTGTGCATGGCCGTTGAATCCTTCACCAGCACATAAATTTCCCAATCTTCCGAACCACGTTGCGGCACTGACAGCAAATCGGGAAAACCGTCGCGGTTGACATCGAAGAAATTGTCCAACTTGAAATCTTTCGCCGACACATAGGACAGATTGTCGCCAACATTTAACAACAGCTTGTTATAAAGGAAATCCACGTTTTCCGGACAACCGTCATTGTTGGTATCCAGCAGAAAATCGCCCAATTCTAAAACCTTTGCTGTTTTATCGTCAATTGTCAAGTCCTTCAATTCATATTCAAAATCCAAATCCGCATCACCGGTGTTCAGAAACACATTACCCTTCGTTTCATCCGTCAAGAAATCGAGGTATCCGTCCTTGTTGAAATCGAACAACGCTGTTGGTCTATTCGTCAAATCCGAATTGAAGGTTTTGGCCACCAAAGTGAAATTTCCCGTTCCGTCGTTTGTATACATTTTGTCGGCAAATGCGTCGGCATAGCCGTCGTTGTTGAAATCGGCACAGACTGCATAATGTACGGAGCTGCCGGAAGTCTGGATTGTTCCATACGGCAGCACCGTAATTTCCTTGTTTTCAGCCACCAGTTGCTTTCCGCCGGATTCCACCACAAGCCCAAGCGTTTTATTGCCGGCACTGCTGAACACGACCTGCACGCGCGAACCTTCATCCTTAATGACAGTACCGCCGCCTACGTTCCACACATATTTGGCTTCCGGACGGGCCACCGTTTCCAGACACAACGTGTCGGCTGTGGTGATACGGTTATGGCTGGCCGTGAATGTCGCCTCATCAACATCATGCTCATAAACGAACTCTTCCGACCACGGGCCGCCTAATCCTCCGGCATCGATGGCCTGAACGGAAATGTAATACGTAGTGCCCGGTACCAGCCGAGCCGGATTGAACAGTGTAGTCAGGTTTCTTCCCATATTACCTTCGCGCAAGGTCCGGCGACGGCCGTCGGCGAGAGATGCCGCACAGAGCACATCCCCCTTGCCCGGAGCCGTGCCTATACGCAGTTCGTATGTCAAATCGCAGGCTGACGTTTCCGTATCTTCACCGGCAGTCCACTGGATACGCACACGTCCCGAACGGCTGTCGTAATAAGCCGTAGGTTTCTCCATTGCTTTCGGTGCCGTATTTGTGTTTTCCTCAATTTTGGAAAAGGTAGTGCCGTCGTTATTAAAATAGACATAGTCCATCAATCCGTCATTATCGAAATCGCCGACCACAAAACGGCGCAAATTTTCATCGAAATCGGCATTTGTTTTCTGTAAAAGAACCGAGGCAGAAGCCGTAAAGTCGTCGGCAATGTCAATTCGGTAAATTCCATAGTCGGCATTTTCAGTCGCTCCAAAAATTTCATACAGCCCGTCGCCGTCAATATCCAGACAATCGCCAAACTTGAGTTCCTCTGCAAAGGCAACTTCCTTCTTCTTGAACACACCGTTGCCGTCATTCCGATAAAACATCAGGAAACTGTAACCGCTTTCGGATGTGTAATCCATCGGCATAAGAATGTCAATGTCGCCGTCACGGTCAAAATCCCGACAATACACATTGGAAATAACACCGTTGGTTACCAGCGTTTTGGAAGTATACTTCCCGTCGCTGTCATACATCATCAAATAGACGGTCTTCGCATCCTCGTCAAACAGCACGTAATCAAGTATGCCGTTACCGTCCAAATCACACTGGAAAACCCGTCCGATTTCGGAGCTGACATAATAATTGTTGTCGCTCAGATAGTACATGATACCTTTTTCCCCGACCAGTTCCGGCATTCCGTCCTTTGTCAAGTCGGCAACCAATGAAATGGTGTTGAACGACGGAGCAGAACCGTCAATCATCCATCCCTGATCCAACGACGGCAAATTGTTCAGCCAGTTTCCGTCGCTTTCTGCCTGCACGGTGTAGACGTCCTCCTTATTATTGGTCAGATTGAACCTGTTTTTCACAAATGTGCCGTCGGACAGCTGACGGTAGGCCACCGACTTGTCGTCGTGTGCCAACAGGTCGAGACGTCCGTCATTGTCATAGTCGGCGATGGTCAGGAATTTCGGGAGATCCATTTTCTCAAAACTATAGTCCGCCCCCAGTTTATAAGTGTTCACACAGTCCAAAGCCACGACAGGATTCCCGGAATTGTCAAGGTCTACTACTCTGTAACAAGGATCGGTCAACGACTGGGATGTAAACTTCACTTCCTGCTGTATTTTGTTGTTTTCAAACAGATAGAAAGTCTTGTCCCAAGCCCCGGTTTTGGCAACGAATCCCATTTTCCCGTCGCCATTAAAATCATAGAACAAATCCGCCACTGAAAAGAAATCCATCGCATAGGTAGTCGACTTCAATCCGCCACCCACCACTTTGTCGGGCCACACCTTTCCCGCTTCATATTTAAACTCGGCAATATCATCCGGCAAGTTCAACGTGCCAATCCATTTGGCATCTTTCGGATAGCCGCCTGTCGGAGAAGCGTTTACCACATTTATCTCTGCATTGGCGAACGCATTTCCGAAGATATCCTTATAGTTGGCCACCTCCAATTTACGGGAAGCAAAAACGCCTCCAACCAGGCAGTCGAAGTCCGGGCTTTCCATCTCAACCGCACTGCTACTGAATATCGGTTGGGCTATATTTTTCACTTTTTCTGTCAATCGGATATTGGCAATTCCATCGTGACGGTTGTCGCTGAAAGTCACATACGGACAATCGATCGTCAAGTTTCCCACATTCAGGAAAGAGGATACATAGCCATTCGAACTTTCATATCCCTGTCTCAATGTGACTCCGCTACCCGAAATAGTCAGGTTGTCAACATTCATGTCGGAAAGGGTAACACTCACCAATATCTTATTTTTATCGCTAAATTGCTGGAACTCGGCCGGCGTATAGGAAAATTCGCCGCCCATTTCGATGGTTTTCACCGCATTGCAGGCAATCAAATTGACATAGGTACTATTGGACGAAGTCTTCACGCCCGTCACCTTGTCGTTGTTTTCCAACGAAATACCAGCCACGGCATAGGCTTCACCATCGTAATAAAGCGTGTCGGGAACGACACAGACACCCTCGCCATGATAAGCCACTGCAACCACATGGCTACGACCGGAGAAGGTATACTCAAAATCGCCTTGAACTATCGCCCATGCCGGCAATACCCCCGCTATCGACAAAAGGATTAGAAAGAGAGAAACAAATTTTTTCATATAAGGTAGTGTTTTAATTTGATATTCAGCAACGGTTAATGCATGAACTGCCAATACTGTCGGTACCCCTTAAACCGGACCGACACTACAAATATATTTCTTAACTTTTACAACCGCATCAAACTGGCCGCACAAATATCACATAACTACCTAATTTCTACGGATTTCCGTAGCTATTCACAACATTAGACAAGCATCAGCCCTCGCTCAACGGCCTTCATCATCAGCTCGGCCATGTTGGCCGCTCCTAGACGGCGGAAAAGCCGCTTGCGGTGAAATTCCACGGTATTTTCGGCAATAAACAGTTCTTCGGCAATATCTTTGGAGCTCTGTCCCTTTGCCAAACCTTTCAAAATGCCCAGTTCCCGGTCCGACGGCACTACCTCCTGTTCACAGGAGCGGCAGAATGCTTCAAACTGCCGGCTGTAATAGCAGTCGCCTTCGAGCACGGCCCCAACAGCCAAAAGCAAATCGCGCACATTGTCGCTTTTCAGCACAATACCGTCGGCTCCGCTTTCCATCAGCTGTTTGACTACCCACATTTCATCGTGCATCGTATGGAAAACAAAAGCCGCATCGGGCTGCTTCTCCCGCAAGGCTTCCATCAGTTTCAGTCCCGACATGTCGGGCAGTTCCACATCCAGCACAAAGACCTGAAACGAATGCTGTTGTGCCTTTTTCAATGCCTCGGCCCCATTGTTGGCCTGCTCCACTTTCACTGTCGGCATTGCCGTTGTCAGCAACACGCTAACGCCATGCGACACAATCGGATGATCGTCCACTACCAGTATGCAAATATTCTTATCCATCATGTTCAATTCAGATTTAAAGTGACTGTCAGCCGGGAGCCGGAATCGTCCAGACACCACTGGCATTCAGCGCCGATGCTATCGGCACGGTCTTTTATTGTGCGGAGTCCGATGCCTTCTTTTCCGCGATTCTTTTCATTGATACCATTGTCGCCGATAACCAGCGTCAGGCGGCCGTTTTCCTTTTCCAGTCGGACAGTGGCAAGCGTAGCATTCGAATGCTTCACGATATTCGACATGGCCTCCTGCGTAATACGGAAATACTCATACGCCACTTGCGACGGAATCTGTGCCCACCCCTCGCCTTTCGCCTCAAATTCCACACGGAGAGTTTCGGGAACGGCAAGATGCTCCACGTAGTCAGCCAGCATTTCTTCCAGGTCGACATTGGAAAACGAGGGCGGCATCAGTTCGTGGGAAATGTTGCGGAGC
>URMA01000092.1 GCA_900548875.1 uncultured Porphyromonadaceae bacterium
GCGTCGACTTCGTGGTTGACCTCCATGCGCAGTGCCTGGAACACTTGTGCCAGTTCTTTCTTTTCCTGGCGGGGATTGATGAACGGCTTTATGATTTCCAGCAGGTCGGCAATCGTGACGATTTCACGCGTGCTGCGTGCCTTGACCAGCGCTTCTGCAATGCGGCGCGCGTTTTTCAGCTCTCCGAAGAGCCGGAATATGCGGGTGAGCGCGTCGACGTCGTATTCCGCAATCACTTTTCTTGCATCCAGACTGTCGTCGCGGTTCATGCGCATGTCGAGCACTCCTTCGCAGTAGCGGAACGAGAATCCGCGCTCTCCGTCGTCGAAGTGATGGAACGAAACGCCCAAATCAGCCAAAATGCCGTCGACTTCCGTCACTTTGTAGTAGCGCAGGAAGTTCGACAGAAAACGGAAGTTGCCGTGGATGAAGGTGAACCGGGGGTCATCGATGCGGTTGGCATAGGCATCCATGTCCTGGTCGAAGCTGTAAAGACGTCCGTTTTTGTCGAGATGGGTAAGTATGGCACGTGAATGGCCTCCACCGCCGAACGTGACGTCGACATAGGTGCCGTCCGGCTTGATTCCCAGTCCGTCGATTGTTTCTGCCAACAGGGCGGGGATGTGGTATGTGGCTTGTTCTTTTTCCATTTTTCCGTGCATTATACTTTAATTTGCGTGTAAAGTTATATATAATTTGTATTATTCTCATAATCAAATAGCTGTTTTTTCTTCAAATTCACCGAAAAGTTATTAACAATTTATGTAGTTCACCTGATTGTCAGTGATTTAATGTGTTGAAAAATATTGTGTGCGTGAGTTTGCGTTTGCAAATTTTACAAGTTGCATTTCCATACAGCAAATTGGGGGTTGCAGCGGTTTCCGGGAGGTTTGCGATTGCTTTTAGGGGACGGTTCGGGGCGGTTCAAGTTCGCTTCTTCCGATGTGCATTTTGGTAGGATTGGGTGGGGGTATCGGCTGCTTTCAGCGGTAAAAATGATAGTAATCAGTGTATTTTTAGGTTTTTTAAGCGAAAAAACACTCCGATGATAGGGTAAATGATAATTTTTTGTTATTTTTGACCCCCTGTTTTTATTTAATTTTGCAAGGCTAAAACTAAGTAACACATATGAAACGAATTTTTTCGCTTGCATTGGCGGTCTTGCTGGTCTGTCCGGTGCTTTTTTCTCAACAAGGGAAACGCTTTCAAGTCGCGGGCGTAGCCTTCTACAACTTGGAGAACTTGTTTGACACCATTAACAGTAATGGAAACTATGATTTGGAATTTTCCCCTGAAGGCCAACGCCGTTGGGATGGAAAGAAGTATTGGAGCAAAATTAAAAACATGGCTTATGCCATTAAAAATCTTAAGTCTGACATTACCCCGATGGGTCCGGCCGTAATCGGTGTTTCTGAAATTGAAAACCGTTCCGTTCTGGAAGATTTGGTAAGGGACCCGCAAATCAAAGATTACAACTATCAGATTGTGCATCATGACTCTCCCGACCGTCGTGGTGTGGATGTGGGTATGCTCTATAACCCCCGTATGTTCCAGGTGCTTAATGTTACACACCATCGGCTGACGGTGGAGGGCGAACCGAATTTCCTTACCCGCGACCAGACTTGTGTGACGGGGTTGCTGATGGGCGAAAAAATAAGTATCATTGTCAATCACTGGCCGTCGCGTACGGGCGGTGAAAAGAAGTCCCGCCACTTGCGTGAGGCTGCCGCCGCTTTGTGTAAGCACATTGCCGATTCCGTGCTTGCGGTCGACCCGAACCAGGGCGTGATTGTGATGGGTGACTTGAACGACGACCCGTTCAATACCAGTTGTGCGGAAGTGCTTGGTGCTGTCCGCAAGGCAAAAGATGTCAAGAAAAACGGCTTCTACAATCCTTGGTGGGATGTGCTCGACAAGGGTATCGGTTCGCTGGCCTATCGCGGACAGTGGAATCTGTTTGACCAGATTATCATCAGTTCCTATCTCGTAGGCAAGGACCGTTCCACTTGGAAATATTTCAAGTGTAAGGTGCATAACGATATTCCGGGAATGAAGACAACCGAAGGCGACCGTCAGGGCTATCCGCTCCGTACCTTCTCGGCCGGCATTTTCCTGAATGGTTTTAGCGACCACTATCCAACGCAAATCTTTTTGACGCGCGAAGTTGCGCAATAGACGATACCGGCATGTCGGGCCTTGTTTGCATGGCAGGACGATCCATGCAGGCGGGGCTGCGGCTGTTTTTATGAGGAATTTTCTTAAAATAATTATAAACCCGTAGTTTTTATGAGAATGAAACTGTTTTTACTGCTGCTCATTCTTGCAGTGATGCCGGTTGCCGCACAGCAATCCGGACTGCAGGGTGTGGTGGTCGATGCTGAAAGCGGAGCTCCGATCGTGGGCGCTACTGTTCTCCTGCCGGAGCAGGGAATCAGTGTCACTACCGGACCGAGCGGAGATTTTCAAATTTCAAATGCAAAACCGGGCAACCATCAGCTGAACATTCTTGTATATGGATACAAGGATTATTACGACGGCATCGTGGTTTCCGGCACAGGAGTGACTAATCTTGGCGAATTGAAGGTAGTGCCTGAGAAGGGTTCTACGCTTCATAGCGAAGAATTCTTGCTGCTTGACGAAAGCCAGCTGGAGGATGAAGAAGGCAACGACCAGTCCATCGGTATGCTGACTGGTGCTTCCGACGACATTTTCTACAGTTCGGCAAACTATGATTTCAGCATCATGCGTTTCCGTATCCGCGGTTACGACAGCGAATACTCGCAGATGTTTATCAACGGCGTGCAGTTTACCGATGCTATCCGCGGTCGTTTCAACTATTCCACGCTCGGCGGTCTGAACCAGGCGTTCAAGAGCCGCACGGTCGGTTTGGGACAGAATGTGACGAGTTTCTCGCTGGGTGAAATCGGCGGTGCAAGCAATATCAACACGATGGCAAAGGACTACGCTCCGGGATTCCGAGGTACGCTTTCGTATACGAACGGTGCCTATTCAACCCGCGGCATGGTGACTTATTCTACCGGCTTGAACGACAAGGGCTGGGCATTTACGCTCTCAGCCGTAGGACGCTACAGCAAGGAAGGTATTACGGAAGGTACGTTCTACCATTCCGGTGGTCTTTTCCTTTCGTTGCAAAAGGTGTTCAACGACGAACACAGCCTCGGCATTACCCTTTACGGCGCACCGACACAACGTGCCACTTCGTCGGCCACTTACGAAGAAGTCTATCAGTTGACGAATTACATGTATAACCCTAACTGGGGTTGGTTTAACGGCGAGAAACGTGCCGCACGTATCGTCGAATCGTTCGACCCGACAGCCATTATCAACTGGATATGGACACCGAAGACCGGCACATCGCTGAATACCGGTGTGGCTATCCGCCAGTCGAACTATTCGTCATCGGCTCTCAACTGGTACAATGCCGCTGACCCGCGTCCTGACTACTACCGTTATCTTCCGTCCTACTATAAGGACAATCAGGAGGCCGTTGACCTTTATACCCAATTGTGGCAGAACGACCAGAGCGTAAGCCAGATTAACTGGGACAACCTCTATCGTGTCAACTTGCTGTCGAAGTACGAGCATGAACAGGTGGGCAGCAATTACCGCGGTTCTACTTACATCCTTGAAAACCGCCACAGCGACCAGAAGAACCTGTTCTTCAACTCTACGCTGAACCACCGTCTCAACGATTTCATGACCTTGCAGGGCGGTGTAGGCTTGAACCTGACGCAGGCAAGCTACTACAAGACTATCCGCGATTTGCTCGGCGGCGACTATTGGACAGATACCGACCAGTTTGCTGAACGCGACTTCCCCGACGACCCGTCAATGCTTCAGAACGACTTGAACAACCCGAACCGCAAGGTGGGTGTCGGCGATGTGTTCGGCTACAATTATGACATCAATTCCATCATTACCAACATCTGGTTGCAGCACCAAATCAACTTGCAGCACTGGGACATCAACTACGGTGCGCGCGGTTCATACACGCAATACTACCGCGACGGCCACATGCGCAACGGACGTGCCGAAAACCAAGGCAAACTTTCTTACGGAAAGGGTGAAACCCACCGTTTCGGCAATGCCATGGTGAAAGCCGGCGCTACCTACAAGATTGACGGCCGCAACTTCTTCGTAGGAAACATTTCCTACGGTTCGCGTGCTCCGCTTGCCGACAATGTCTATATCGCTCCGCGTATCAAGGACGAAGTGGCAGCCGACCTCAACAATGAAAAGATTTTCTCGGCCGACCTGAGCTATGTGTTCAACTACAACCGCTTCCGTGGTACGGTAACCGGTTTCTGGACCAATATCTACGACGCTACGGAACGTTCTTCGTTCTACGACGACAACTTCTCAACCTATACCAACTACGTTCTTACGGGCGTGAACAAGACGCACAAGGGTGTAGAAGTGGGTGTGGCATTCAAGCTGACTCCTGACATCACTCTTTCGGCTGCCGGAACTTATTCGCGCTACCAGTACAAGAACCGTCCGACGGGTACACGAAGCTTCGAAAACGGCGTGCGTGCCGATACGACTCAGGTGGTTTACCTGAAGAACTATTTCGTGGGCGGAACTCCGCAGTCGGCAGTCAACTTCGCTATCGACTATGCCGCTCCGGGAATGTGGTTCTTCAATGTGAACGCTACCTGGCTGGGCGATTCCTATATCGACCTTTCTCCGATTCGCCACGAAATGATGCCGAATTTGGCTTCCTTCTGCGAAACTCCGGAAGAATATGTGGCTAAGGTGAAGGAAATCACTACGCAGGAAAAGCTTCGCAATGCTTTCGTGCTGAATGCAAGCATCGGTAAGGTGTGGTACATTAACCGCAAGCTTTCGATGAACTTTAACCTGAACATCAACAATATCCTCAACAAGAAGGACATTCAGACCGGCGGTTACCAACAGAGCCGATTTGACTATACGAACTACGATGTCAACAAATATCCGAGCCGTATCTACTATACGCAGGGTATCCGCATTTTTGCCAACGTAGGCCTTCGTTTCTAATCATTCAAAAGCAAATCAAAACGTAAAAACAAAATTAAAACAGAAATAAAGATATGAAACACATTAAATTATATCTTACAGCTTTGTTGTTTGCCGCTCTTGGTTTTACGAGTTGTAACGACGAGTTCGACACTCCGCCACTCACAGGACCGGTAGCAACACTTCAGCCGAATACGACTATCAGCGAACTGAAGGCTCTCTACTGGCAGGATGCCACTAACTATGTGGACACCGTAGGACTGACAGAGGACGGCCACCACATGGTAATCAAGGGACGCGTTGTCAGCTCCGATGCCAGTGGAAATATCTACAAGAATCTGGTGATTCAGGACGAAACGGCTGCCATCACTTTCTCTATCAACGGTACGGACCTGTATAACTCCTATCGCTTGGGCCAGGAAGTGGTAATCGACGTGACGAACATGTATATCGGTAAATATTCCGGTCTGCAGCAGTTCGGTTTCCCTGACAATGACCCCAGCTTCGGTTGGCAGACAACATTCATGCCGCTTGAGTTCTTCAAGGAACACGTTCAGCTCAACGGTCTGCCCGATGCTTCGAAAGTCGACACGCTGACCACTACCATGAGCGCTCTTCCGGCTGCTACCGACGTTCAGGGCATTCAGAACATGCAGAGCCGTCTGGTACGCTTCGACAATGTGTCATGGCAGGAAGCAGGACAGCCTTTTGCCGAATCGGAAAAGACTTTGTCACGTACGCTCGTTGATGCCGAAGGCAAGACGCTGACAGTGCGCAACAGCGGTTACGCTGATTTCTATAACAAAACTCTTCCGGAAGGAGAAGGTTCTGTAGTCGGTATCCTTGGATATTTCAACGGTACTTGGCAGCTGACGCTCCGTTCGTATGAGGACTGTATTTTCGGAAGCCAGGAAGGTACAAAGAACAAGCCGTATAAGGTCTCAGAAGCAATTGCCGGCTTGAACGAAAAAGAAGGCTGGGTAGAAGGTGTTATCGTTGGTGCCGTAGCTCCGGGCGTCAGCAAGGTGGCAAGCAACAGCGACATTGAATGGAAAGCTCCGTTTACGCTCGACAATACGATTGTCATTGCAGAAAGTGCTGATGTGCGCGACTATACAAAATGTATGGTTGTCGAACTTCCTGCCAACTCCAAACTTCGTGAAATTGCCAACTTGCAGAACAATCCTGACAATGTAGGCGAAACCATCAAGCTGAAAGGTAAGTTTACAACTGTCCTCGGTATGGCCGGTATTTCCGAGAACCTTGGAACTTCAAGCGAATTCGTTTATTCCGGTACAGTCACGGTAAGCTCAATTGACGAGAATTTCGATTCTTACGGCGCTTCCATCAGCGGTTTGCTCGAAACCGGCTGGACAAGCGTGACCGTTCAGGGCAACAAGGATTGGTTCCTGAAAGAGTTCGACAGCAACACTTATGCTTCAATGACAGGTTACAAGGGAACTGCTCCATTTGAATCATGGTTGATTACTCCGGCCATCAATGTCGACAACTTGGCTGAAAAGGTATTCAGCTTCCGCACACAGGTGGCTGACTACGGTAGTGTAAATTCGAAGTTTGAAGTTTATGTATTGACATCCAACGATCCGAAAACGGCTACAAAGACAAAAGTCAACCCGGTATTGGCTGACCCTGCAACGGCCGGTTCTACTCCGTACAGCGAATGGGCTAATTCCGGAAACATTGACTTGAGCAGCTTCGCAGGTAAGAAGGTATATATCGGTTTCTGCTACTCCGCTACTCAGGATGCAGAATATGCTACTTGGTGTCTCGACGACGTGAAGGTGGGTACTCGTGGTGAAGAAGCTCCGAATACGGGCGACCGCAACGGTTCTGCTGAAAAGCCTTACACCGTAGCTGATGTGCTTACCAATGTGCAAGGTACCGGCGTATGGGTGAAGGGCTACATTGTAGGCTATGCTTCTTCTACAGTAGCTACGGAATCAGCCGTATTCGGCGTGACAGGCACTGTTTCAAAAACGAACTTGCTCTTGGCTGATTCTGCCAACGAAAAGGATGTCAAGAATTGTATCTCCGTCGCTTTGCCGATTGGAGCTGTGCGTAATGCCCTCAACCTGAATGAAAATCCGGGTAACCTCGGCAAGCTTCTTACCATCAAGGGTGATTTGGGTACGAACCTTTACATCCCTGGCGTAAAGAGCCCGACAGAATATAAGTTAGGCGAATAATCATTTGCCGACCAACAGACAGACATTGCAGCCGTATCGTCGTGATGCGGCTGCAATTTTTTTTAGGGGAAAATACGTTAAAAAAGTTGTAAATGTCTTACGAAATTCTTATCTTGCGAAATGAAATAGAGGTCGTTATTCCATAAACCATTATTCTTATTCCATGAAACAGTTATGAGAATGTTCGTTTTTATATTTCTTGCTTTCTTTTTTGGAGTTGCAGGGGCGCAAAATGCAGGAAACTCGTCGGAGTCTCCGGCAGATTCTATGCCTTGTGTTAAGTTTGAAGGGCTTGAACAAGGCCATCGTTTTTTCAATTCTCCTTTTTGGGACGATTTCTTCCGTCTTCATTCCAATGACTTTAAGGAATATTATAAAATCTCGGCAAAAATGCATCCTGTTCAGAAATACTTTCTGACATATCATTTTCTCGAGCAGCAGGCCTATATTGCTTTTGAAATAAGAGGTGCGGCCTCTTTTTTCCATGCAGGTGTGATAACCGGCATTTATGCACACGTGGTGAGCTATTTGGATGGGAGAGTGGATACTTCCTATTTTGGTACGGTGATGGACCCGGCTACCGGTACTTTTCGTGATGTGCCTTTCAGTATGCTGAACGGTGATTTTTATGTGTTTGTTCCCAAAAGCAAGAAAAAATGAAAAAGTTTGTATTGTATGTGATTGCTGCAATTCTGTCCTGTATGCCGGCAGTTGCAGGGAATGATGTGAAAATAGTGAACAGTTTGGACGCCTATATCCCTCTTTGTTCCAAAAAGGCGACTAAAAATCTGACTAAGCTGATGAAGGGGTATCTTAGCCGTCTGGAAAACGTGCCTGTTGAGGTGAGAATGTACCACATTTATACGGTGACGAACAACAGCATGCTGACTTTTGCAGCCTTGGATTCAATTTCACTGATGTATAAAGATAAATTGGCAGAGGGTTTTCCTCAGTATGATTTCGAACAACCGCAGCCATACCTTGCTCCTGATAAGTTTTGGGTGGATGAAGAATGGAAAATGCCGTTGTCGGTAGACGATTTTTCAAATCCGAAGAAATGGAAAAAAGTGCCGGCAAGCACAACTGTCGTGCTGGATAAGGACTATCGTCCGATAGGGGGCGCTATGTTCTGTCAGAAAGGTATGTTTTCTATTGACGATGACTCGATAAGTGCCGCTGATGCCTTGTCGATACGTCATTGTGCAAATGTCGTCAAGATGGGAGAGACGGTGGGTGTCAAATGGTATGTCAGTTTCCCGTCGTTGGTCGTTCCCAATCCGCTGGGAATAACTGCCGGTGGTGACGTTCTTGTCTTTATCGGTAATGGTGAGGAAGTGTTCTTCATGCCACTTGACGAGTTTTTGACGTTGGAAAAGGAAAGACGTGGCGGTGACAAACAGTTGACACCGATAGTGCTGAAGACTTTTGAGAAATATATTAAGACTTTGCAGCGGAGGTGAAATAAATTCGGGTTATGAGAACAGTCCCTGTTGTTATAGTATTGATGCTGATGCCTGTTCTGGTCGGATGCTTTGGTCAGGAGGTGTACATAGTGGTGGAAAACCGCTCGGATGACTCTTTGTATGTCTGTTTGAAGGAGAATTACGCTGATACGCTTTTGCCCGGGAATAAGTATTTTCATAGTGGTTACCTGACTCCTGTGGGTGGTAGCAGCAATATTTTGAAATTCTCTTATTTGGGTATGAATGAGCACGATTTCGATGAGCCTTTTTGGGATTCCGATACTATTTCACTCTTTTTTGTCCGGTGGCAGGTGATTAATCAGTTGCCGTATTGGATTGTTAGAGAAAGAAGCATGATTTTGGCACGCTACGACATTACCCGTCCGATTGTAGAGCACTTTGACGGAAAGTTTGTCTATCCTCCTACGCAGCAACTTTTGGATGCCGGCGTAAAAGTTTTTATCGCTCCCGATGGCTCATCGGAATGGAATTTGTTAACTACTGAAGATATTGAATATGAATAGAATAGTAACTATATTTTTATGCTCCATTGTTGTCAGCCTTTTTGTGGGCTGTGATTATGTGGTTGGTATCGATGTCGAAAACCAAAGCAATGATACGCTGCTTTTCTGTGTCAAAGGTTCTGCTGCTGATACGTTGCCTCCGGTGCAAATGTTAGACAAATACGATTTGATAGCACCGGGAGAGGAGGGGCATTATGGTGGTATGGTTGCCCGGCCGGACGACTATACGATGTTTTTTGATGATAGGTCAAGATTTACGACGGTGTTCATTTTCCGAATGGAAACATTTAGGAAATATTCGTATCACCGTATCCGGACTGAAAACCGCATTCTGGCTCGCTATGTGTTGGATTTGGAAGCATTGAAAGCGGTGAATTGGTCTTTGACTTATCCGCCGTCACGGCAGATGTTCGATGCCGGAGTCGACATATATGTGAACCCCAACGATCCCGACGAATGACGCCTTGCAAAGGTCAATGCAGCGGTAACAGACAGATAAAAGCCGTACTTAAAGTGGAAAACGTACATACATCTCCTTGCACTACAGCCCTAACCCTCGGTTAGGGCTGTCTGATTTTCGCAGATTCGCTCTAATTATTGAATTTTTGTTGGTAATTTGTGCTTTTGAACTGTCGATTTGTTATCGATTTGCTTTGATATTGTGATGAATTGTTATATATTTGCACAAATAATAACCAAAATTTAATAATTATGAGAAAGATTTCTACAATTTTCCTATCGGCTGTGTTGGGCGTGATGCCTGCGGTGGCCGAAGACTTTGCTACGGCCGGCGACGGCACAACTTACTCGTTTGAAGCATTAAGCGGTATCGAAGGAAGCGGTGTGACGAAAGACGGAACTGTCTATCGTATGGCAAATACGGTAACGATTTCTCAGGGCGACAAGTTTGTGCTCGACGAAGGCATATTGGTTGAAATGGACAACGATGTTGCGCTGAATGTGGAATGCAATGCCGATTTCGATGTCGACGAAACCGTGCTTTTCACGCGTTCCGATGAGACGAGCGAACCGAAAGGTATTTCCGTTAGCGACAATACGGAAATCATGAAGTTCCGCAATGTGAATTTCGAATACTGTCAGTTGCGTACCCTTTCTGATGTTGGAATCAGTGTGGAGGATTGCGAATTTAAGTATGCTGTCGGCGCGTTGAGCAGCTCCGGCGCATTGTCGTTTGGCGGTTCCGGCAGTGTCAATACGGTGAAGAACTGCCGTTTTGAGGAAAATACGGTTCCGGCTATGGGTGCAGGTGCCAATATTTTCTGTTCTGTGACAGTTGACAACTGTTATTTATACGACAACAACTCGGCGAATACCAACAAGCCGCAGATCAACCTGACGGCTCCCGGCGACGGCGAGCTGCGCATCTCCAACTGTGAAATTGTCGGTAACAAGCGTACTATGGTAGGCGGTATTGCCGTAGGAAACATGTTGCAGGGAACAGGGGCGAACAAAGTAGTCATTGAAAACAACAAATTGACCGACCACCGCTATGGCATCACAGCCATCGGCCCGATGGACATCGATATTATTGGCAACACAATGATTGACAACAAGTACGAGACCAACCCGATGAACGGCGGTAGCGGCATCAGTATCTACGACTCTTCCCGCAAGTTGACCTCCATGATTACCGGCAACCATATCGAAGGCAGCCTTTGGGGTGTGACGATTATCGGTGGCAAGGATGTGAATATGGGTAAAGTGGACGACCCGAACGCTGCCGACTACAACCCCGGCAACAATGTGTTTGTCGACAATGGCAACAACGGTGTGCTCTACGACCTCTACAACAATACGGACCTGACGGTCTATGCACAGGGAAATACCTGGAATGTTGACGAACAAACGGCTGAAAAGATTGAAACGGTGATATTCCACAAGAACGATGATGCAAAATTGGGCAAAGTCATCTATATGCCTGCCGGAGGACAGGGCAGCGTATCGTCGGCTTTGAACGACGTAGCCTGTGTCTACAGCCGTGCCGACCGTGCGGTGCTGGTAAATGCTGCCGGTGCAGTGGCCGATGTCTATAGCCTCAGCGGACAGCTCTGTGGCAAATATGTGGCTGCCGACGGCCGTATTGACCTTTCCGGCTTGTCAGCAGGACTTTATCTGGTGAAGTTAAGCACTTCGGATGGAGTTGCCGTACTGAAATGCCAGTTGTAGGTCGATTTGTCCGACCAAAGAATCAAGAGCGGCCCAAGGCCGCTCTTTTTTTGATGGTGTGTAAGAATTTTAACAATAAAAGCGATAAATTGTTACTAAAAAATTTGTTTTTATAAAAATATATATTAAATTTGCATCAACTGGTAATAGTTTTGTATAAGTTTAAAAATTCAAAGTTTAGTATATCGGAAAATAAAAAAGGTTTCAATTTAAACTGATAGGGAAATTGTTGATAAAAATGAGTAGTTGCTTTTAATAGGAACATCCGTTGCTGATTTCGGGTGTTCTTATTCTGTTGTCCCTACTGGAAAAATGTTCTGAATGTATTATTTATTGTTCGGAAAACCTTACCTTTGCAGGCGTAATAACGCTAAAGTGAATCAGATAATGGGTTTGGAAAAGATTTTGAGCATCGTGCTGATTGGTGTCATGTCGATGTGTCCTTTCATGATGTCGGGTGAAAATTCGGCTGACGGCGGCGTTCCGCCGAGGGTTGTCGTGACCGATACGGTGTTGGTCGATACTGTGGGCGACGCGTTGTCCGGCCATCCTTTTGTGATGTCGGTCGGAAATGCGGCTGAAAGCGGTGTGCCGTCGAGGGTTGTCGTAGCCGATACGGTGTTGGTCGATACTGTTGGAGGCGCGTTGTCCGACCGTATTCCCGATGTGGAGATGGTTGACAAAAGCACCCGTTTCGATGCAAAACAGCTGATTCTTCCTGCTGCATTGGTGGCCGTCGGGTCGTTGGGATTGATTCCTGCCGTGAAGGATGTCAACCGCGATATCAGGGACGGCGTGGCGGATATGCGCGACGGGCATTATTTCCGTGCCGACGACTATTTGCAGTACCTGCCTGTTGTTTCCACTTATGGTCTGAGCCTGCTGGGTGCCAAGGCCCGTCATTCATATCTTGACCGCACATTCCTGATTGCCACGTCCTACCTGACCATGGGCATCCTTGTCAACGGTTTGAAATTATTGCTGTCCGATAAAACCGATTAAATATAAAAATGTACTGCCCGACCATT
>URMA01000093.1 GCA_900548875.1 uncultured Porphyromonadaceae bacterium
TGGAGTTCATGCGGCAGTTCGTATTGGTTGATATAGGCCGTTCCGGCTTTGATGAGATTGCCGATTTTCTTTTTGTCAATGACTTCACTGAGGTCTTCGATTTCTTCCGAACGGGTCTTGACCTCAACCATAATGATTCTGTTGTCTTTTTCCGCCACGATGTCAATTTCCGCATTTCCGCATCGCCAGTTGCGTTCACGGATGATGTAGCCCTGCTTTAGCAGTGTTTCGAATGCGGCTTCTTCTCCCTTTTTCCCGAATTCATTATGTTCAGCCATGGTTATTGTCGTATTTTTTATTTGGCCCGACGGAGCAACATTTGACAGTTTTTGCAGTCGAATTCTACTGCAAGTTTTACTTCGCCCGAAACCAGTGTTATATTTCTGTCAAGTCGGTTCGCGTTTTTCCCTTTCAGGCAGCAGTCCATTTCGCGGCGTATGCAGTAGCGCGTTGTCATGAGCACATCGTTATCATTTTTTCTTGCCGAAACTTCCATTGCAGGTTCAATTGTTTCTGTTCCGTGCTCTTTGTAGAATGTTTCGGCTTTGCTGTTTGCCACGTTGTCGGCAAATGAAAGAAAGGCAGGTGCGGCAACTGTCCTGTCTTCACTTCGACGATATTCGAAGTGATAAGTTGCGCGTATGTCCTCTTCCATCAGTTCGCATAATTTACGTCGTATGGCTGTCATGGTAGAGGCTGGAATAAACAAATCCGTCGTGTCACCGGCATCAAACGACCGGAGTGTGAAATGGGTATCTCCAAGTTTACTGAACGCTTTTAATCGTGCCTCTTCTTGATTTGTTTTTGCCGGAATCAGTTCCAACGAGGTCCGAAGTGTGACGCGTCGGCCGGTGTCGTCGGTCATTTCCGTGCGGATGCCGTCAGAGAGTCTTCTCATGCTGATGTCAATCGGAAGTTTGCGTGCGACAGCATCTTTAGCTTGTAATGTCGTGGTGAAAGTCTGGTCAAAGTTGCGGAACAATTGTGTGCCTTTGGAAAGAAATACTTTTTCAAGAGGTACAATTGTATTCCCTTCCGTTTTGTTGGCACGAAATCCGCACAGTTCGCGACGGTTGTTGAAATATACAAGTCCGTCACCATTCGACAAGCGTTTGTTGCCATTGACCATTATGCGGTTTCCTTTCGTTTCTTTGACCGTACCGATAAATTCACCGATAGACTTCGGTGTATCGAATGATGCCATCGGTTCGGCAGGTTGACGACGGTCAAAAAAATAGTGGGTAAAGCCACGGTTGAAACTCTTCTCCAGGCATGGCTCAAAGTTGAGGTTAACTTGTCCGGTTGCCCCACGAACATATCTGTCCGGATGGTTGTTGCAAATTTCGTTCAGTCGCTGGTGGTAGTAGGCTGTGACGTTCATGACATATGCGCTTTCTTTGAGTCGGCCTTCTATTTTGAATGATGAAGCCCCAGCTTCCAGCAATTCTTCCAAACGATCACTTTGGTTGAAATCGCGAAGCGACAGGAGGTGTTTACCTTTCATCACTGCGTTGCCTTTGCTGTCAATCATGTCATAAGCAAGACGGCATATTTGTGCACATTCCCCACGGTTGGCGCTTCGTCCTTTTATGGCGCAGCTGGCATGACATCTGCCGCTATAGCTTACGCATAAGGCTCCGTGGACAAAACATTCCAACGGTACAGACACATTGGAGTGAATGTCGCTGATTTCTTTGGCTGACAATTCACGTGCAAGCACAATTTGTGAGAAACCTACGGCTTCAAGAAATTTTGCTTTCTCAATTGTACGTGTATCGCATTGTGTACTTGCATGCAGTTGGATGGGAGGAATGTCAAGCCGGAGAATACCCATGTCCTGAACGATGAGTGCATCGGTTCCGATTTTGTAGAGTTCATGTATGAGGCGTTCCACATCTTGCAGTTCCTGTTCATAGAGAATCGTATTGACAGTGACATAGATTTTTGCATTGAACAGGTGGGCAAATTCAATGGCGCGTGCTATCTCGGATAAATCGTTTCCGGCAGCAGCCCGGGCTCCGAATTTAGATGCGCCCATATAAACTGCATCGGCACCGCATTTTATGGCGTCGATGGCAATATCGGCATTTTTTGCCGGCGCAAGCAGTTCGATTCTTCTTGGTTTCACAGCCGGGTCGTTATTTGATTTCGCGGATGTCGTATGGAGTTTCCTGATATACAAAATAATTGAGCCAGTTGGAGAATAGCAGATTTGCGTGGCTTCTCCATCTTACAAGTGGACCTTTCGACGGATCGTCATCAATGTAGTAATGTTTGGGAATCTGTGGATTCATTCCGCGTTGCAAATCCCGGCGGTATTCGAAATCAAGAGTTCCCGGAGAATATTCAGAGTGTCCGGTAATGTAGATCTCACGACCATTTCTTGCCATGATGATATACACTCCGCTTTCGTCACTTTCTGATACGATTTTTAGTGCCGGCACTTTTAATATATCCACTTTTCTCACTTCGCTATGCCGGCTATGAGGTACGAAGAATTCATCGTCAAAGCCACGGAACAGGGGGTTGTTCTTTTCCAATACTCTGTGACGGAAAACTCCTGATATTTTACTGGGTAACACATGCTTGTGTATACCATAATTGTGATAAAGCCCGGCAAGTGCCGCCCAACAGATGTAGATGGTTGACGTGACATGGTTTCTTGACCAGTCAAATATTTCCTGAAGCTGAGGCCAATAGTCGACTGTTTCAAAATCAACCATTTCTACCGGTGCACCGGTTACAATGAAGCCGTCATAGTTGTTTGATTTTATTTCGTCAAACGATTTATAGAAGGTATCCAAATGTTCTTTTGGGGTGTTGGTCCACTCGTGACCGTCGGGTAAAACGAGATCCAGTTCCACTTGTAGCGGGGTGTTGGATATAAGTCGCAACAAGTCTGTTTCTGTCATTAGCTTTAGTGGCATCAAATTGAGGATGGCAATCCGAAGAGGTCGGATGTCCTGCATAGATGCCCGTTGCTCGTCAATGACAAAAATATTTTCATTTTTTAGTTCTTCTACAGCTGGAAGAGTACTGGGTATTCTGACTGGCATTTTTTATTCAGTTTTTTAGTGGTAGTACAATTCGATGGCTTCCATGCGTCCGGCATTGATTCGTTCCGGATAATGGGCATCGGAATTAACGACTACCGGTATTTCGTATTTTTTCAGTAATTCAAAATAGCGTTGGTTTGGGAAGAAACGGTGATGTTCCATCAGTGATTTAGTATTGATTTCTGCAGTAATACCTGAATCTTTAATGGCATCTATAACCCGTAGCACTAATTTTTTATACCATTCTTTTTCTTCAATTCCCGGCTGGAAATAGGAGGCATTTTGGCCGATTTTATCGAAATGACCAATAATGTCAAAGCCTTTATGTTCAATCATCTGAAGCGTTTGGGCATAAAAAAGTTCAACAACCGTTTTGATGTCGTTGTCAAAATAGTGCTCCATTTTCAGCTTGAAATTATTGAAGTTGCCGTCTGTGTCAATAAACGTATCACCGCAAGGGACAAAATGAACCGAACCAATTTTATAGTCGAGATTCAGTCCGTCGTAATAGTTGTTGGACGGACCAAATTCGTCGTTGAAATAGTCGATTTCCATCGACAGATAGAGGTTGATTTTCTCTCCAAATTCCTTCTTTAGGCGTTGGAATTCATTCACGTATAGTGGCACGTTTTCCAACTTAATGTTGCAGGGTGATTCAATCGGAGCAGGGGAGTGGGGAGAAAAACCGTAGTCAGTAAATCCCTGTTCGATGGCTGCTACCACGAAATCACGCATGGGTGCTTTCCCGTCGCAGAATTGGGTATGAGAATGAAAATTATAAAGTTGGGTTCTTTGGGTGATTTCTTTAAAATCAATCATAAAACTATTTTAATGTAGGCAGTTCTGCAGCGCGGATATCGTTTTCAAGTTGCTGCATTTCTTCTGTCGATTTGACAAGCGTACGTTCCAATCGGAGAATTTCAGTCGATAACTGGGTTTTTACTTGTGTGTTCCCTTTGTTGAATTGGAACCGCAAGTCAGCCAGCTTTTCGGAAACTTTGTTTAACCATGCTTTACGCTCCATAAGCCGTTGCATAAGGCTGCGTGCTTCCGAACTGTTGAAATCTTCGTAGGTCGTATATCGGGTGTCATTATTTACATAGAAAATAAAGTCGGCCTTTTGTGTTTCTTCTTCCATACCAAGTTGGGCAATTTCATTTAAGATTTCGCTATAATCAGCTCCTTCCTTCCAAGTATCTTTGATAGACCGGAGTGAAGCAAGCGAAGAAATATTTTCGTTTTCACGATCATAATTTTCGCGGACGTTGTTTGGTATAAAGACATAGATGGTCACTTTTCCTGGAATCTGATTACGGTCGGTGGCCCACCAACCCACATTGGTCATTTCGTCAATTACCAGCATGTAGTCGTCATATGGCGAATTATAGGGCATTCCCAGATTCTGTGGTTGCAGATAATCGTCCGAGCCGAAGTTTTTGCGGGTCATGAAAATGTCATATCCGCCAATTGAGTTTTCGCCGTTACATGCGTAGTAGAGGGTTGCACCGTCGGCCATCAAGAAGGGATAGTTGGTGTCGCCGCCGTCATTTAATTGGTCATCAAGAGGCGAGTATTTGTCCCATTTTCCATCGTAGAGCTTGTATGTCTCCATTAAATGGAGTGTTCCCGTACTGTCAGGCATCGACCATATCATGCGGCTTTTTGATTCCGGCATATACACCATTGTTGAAGAGTCGGCCTTTTCATAAGGCAGTATGTCGGCTGTATTTAAAGTACCGGCTTCGGGTGCTATTTTGTAGTGACGGAAGAATCGGTCTTTGTCAACAATGAGGCTGTCAATTACCTGAATTTTTTCTACGCTGTTCAGCATGAATACCGCACGTTTGATACGTTCTTTCATTGCCAGCGCTTTCTCCGATATTTTGCTGTCGTCATTGTCTATTCGATCCTCGAATTCATCAATATAGTCGCTTGCAGCAGTATAATCAAGTTCGTTGAGCTTGATTTGTGCCATATACCTTGCGGCTTCAGCAATTCCTTTTGAGTCGGCATACTCCAAATATTTCTTGGATTCTTCCACTTTGCCCGTTTCAAAGAGGCATACGCCATACCATTGATTGTAATTGGCGTTGCCTGGGTATTTTTGGGCATAGACCTTGAATGTAGGCAAAACTTTCTCGTATTCGCCTTTCAAAAACAGTTTCTTAGCTTCGTTCAGCGTCATTGCATTGGCAATGGAAGCCATGCATAAAGCGGCAATGAGGAATCTGTATTTCACTTTCATAATTTCAAGGGGTTTGATTATTTTGATATCAAAGATAGCGAAAGCCGAAAGCAGAGGCAAATCGAGAACGCAGTTTCCGGATTTGACTATGCCAGGACGCATCCTATCTTTTACAAAGATAAGGATTATCGCTGAAAAAATCAATTTATGAGAACATTTTGGCAATTTCGTCGTAGCTCATAGTGCTGATGACTAACTTCCTGTCAGGCGTGTATTTAGGCTCTTTTGAGCTAAAAAGATTTGCAACGAGGTTGTCCATTTCGTTCTGTGAAAGGGTTTGACCGTATTTGATGGCCGCCGCTTTGGCTGACGAAAGAGCGATGTGTTCCGCCATTTTCGAGGAAATGTCAGAACCGCCGTTAATGACTGTATCAACGACGTCGAGGATGAATTCACGTGTATTGACTTTTAACAGAACGGCAGGGATGCTGTTAAGAGTCCAAGAATTATTGCCGAGAAATGATAGTTCAAATCCCATTTTTTCCATTTCCGGCTGAAGTTCTTCCAGGATAAGATTCTGTGCTGATGACAGCTCTATAACTTCCTGGAAGATGACACGTTGCGATTCAATTTTTTCCGTTAGTTTCGTTGCAATCAGTTTGTCGAACAGAACTCTGATATGTGCACGGTGCTGGTCGATGAAGACAAGTCCTGATTTGCTTTGTGTCAGAATATATTTTTTCCTGATTTGTGTGTAGCTGTTTCCTTGCCCTTCATTTGCCAATTCCTGAAAATTGACGTCTACGTTTTCGACTGACGGTGTAGCGTTCGATGCTGCGTCCGTTTCAGGTGTTAAGGATGATACGTGTTCAATGCTTTCCGAACGGCCACGTTCGAAGTTTTGGTAGAGCAAATCCCAGTTTTGAAGATTGTCGTCAGTACGTCGGTCGGTAAACGGACGGGCCGTTAGTTTGCTGTCTGTAACGAAATTGGTGGTTTGTCGGTTGGACGAATGTGGGTATGCCGACTCTTTGAACGGATTGTAGTTTGGATTCAGTTTTACGGTTGGCATGGCGAAATCTGTTTCACTGGAGGGTGTGACGGGGAAGTCAATGGCACCTTCGGTATCAAAATCAATGGATGGTACAGCACTGAATTTGCCTAAAGCTTCCTTGACGGCAGCAAACAGAATTTGCCAAATGGCCTGTTCGTTTTCAAATTTTATTTCGCTTTTGGTAGGGTGAATGTTTACGTCGATGGTTTCAGGATCAACTGTGAAATTCAGAAAATAGTTCGGTTGTTCGTCAGGTGTAATCAGTTGGTCGTAACATGCCAAGACTGCCTTTTGGAAGTAAGGATGTCGCATATGTCGGCCGTTGACGAACAGATACTGCAATGCGTTCCGTTTGCGCGCATTTTCCGGACGTCCGACGAAGCCGTTGATTTTGACAATGCTCGTTTCTGTCTCAATCGGAATTAATTGTTGCTCGAGTGAACGGGAAAACAGGGTAATGATACGGTGCTTGAATGAATCGCCTCCCATCAGCTGGAACATAGTTGTGTCGTTGTGGATGAGCGTAAATTCTGTGGTATAATTGACCAGTGCCAATTTTTCAAATTCACGTACAATATTGCCAAGTTCCACTTTATTGCTTTTTAAAAATTTCCGCCGGGCAGGAACATTAAAGAATATGTTTTTGATCATAAAGTTGGAACCTTCCGGGCAATAGTCGGCCTCTTGCGACTCACAGGTAGAAGCGCTGATGCACACACGGGTTCCCATTTGTGCGTCGTGTTTGCGTGTGCGCAGTTCTACTTGTGCTATGGCTGCAATCGAGGCGAGAGCTTCGCCGCGAAACCCCATTGTATGAAGAGAGAAAAGGTCGTCGGCTGTTTTGATTTTTGAGGTGGCATGACGTTCAAAAGCCAGGCGGGCATCGGTCTCCGACATGCCTGTCCCATTGTCGATTACCTGTATCAGGGTGCGACCTGCATCCTTCAGTACAATTTTTATGCTTGTTGCGCCAGCATCAATGGCGTTTTCCACCAATTCCTTAATAACAGATGCCGGGCGTTGGATTACTTCGCCGGCTGCAATCTGATTGGCTACGGAATCGGGTAAAAGTTTGATAACGTCTGACATATTGTAATTTTGTAATGTTTATTCTTCTCCTCTGATTCTTGCCACAGGGGCCACGGCTTCTGGAGAGTCAAGCATTTGCCGCATTTCCTCTGGTATTCTGAAAATGTCATACTGATCTTTGGGACGGATCGCATCGTTCCATTTGAATCCTTTCAGATAATATTGCGAGCGTTTGGCAAGAAACAGCGGGGTGACTTTGCCAGTCACATCCGGCCAAAGGTTGAGTTTCTCCATTTTTTGATCTTTCAGCAGGATTTTCAAGAAACTTCCTTCTGCAGAAACGAGCTTGTTGTAGGTTGAGTCGTTTTCCATCGGGAGGAAGATGGTCTGGACATTGCCGTTGACATCCAGCTGCCGGATTTCGCCATTTTCAAAATAGGCTGTCATTTCTTTTCCGCTCAACTGGTTATAGAAGTCGCCTTCTACAGCTTCAGCAAGAAATCCGTATTGTGGAAGGAAAGCCTTGTCGACGGTGCTGTCGTTGAAATGCACTTGAATAATGTTTCCCGTGACTTGACGGTTCTCATTCCACAGAACCGGATGGCGGTGCATGAACAGCATTGAATCAGCTGTGACAAATGTCAGTGAGTCGCACACGCCTTGCAGGTCAACACGGTAAAAGCGAACCATCGGATAGGCGCACATAATGCGCGACGAATCGCTCGTGAGATATGTCCGAATCGTGTCACCGTGAAGATAAAGCGTATCTTTTTTAGAATATTCCATTGCCAAAGCACGTTTTGTTGCAAACGATTCATCTGTCTTTTCATTATGATAGCCGTAGTCTCCCACCAAAGTAGAACTTTTGACGGAGTCCGTCATAACCATATTTCCAAAAGCTTCACCGAATCCGATATTACGATCGTAGAACAATGTGTCGCCGGTCAGTGTTTGCGCATCTTTTGTGACGATGAGTGACCGGTTATAGAGTGTGGCTTTTTCAGTTTCTGTATTATACCATCCTTTATTCGTATAAATAGTATTGCTGTCCGAAACGATGGTAGTGTAGCCGACAATATCTGCGATGTGGGTGCCGGTGTTGTAGTAGAGCGTGTCGGTAAGCATGGTGTATTTTTCGTTTACCAGCTCCACATCAAACAGAAATTCCGTATCTTTCGTGTCGGGGCTATATTGTCCGTAAACAGACGAAAGATTATTTTTATCGTCCACAATTCTTCCGCCTTCAAAATAGTAACCGATATTGGCTATCATATCATAGTCGAGACTGTCGGTATACAATGTAACATTGCGGTTCTCCATTTTTACATTGTAGCGTAGTTGGGCGAGGTCGATATCTCCGTTGTAATAGAGTTCGTCGGCATATACGAACAAGGTGTCACCTTGTTCCATGCGGACGTTGCCGAATGCATAAAGTGAATTCTGCTTGTCGTAGAAATGGGCACTGTCGCAAAACATGTACATGTCGCCTTTGCGGAACTGAACATTACCGTTCAACACCTGGTAATCTTTACTGACAAGTTCGTCCATGGACAACCGGTCGGCATATTCCAGAAACACTTTCCCTTTTTGATAGCGGTTGGCTGTCGGTATGGTTGGCTTTACTTTCTCATGTTTAGCCGATGGCCTGAGCTGCTGTTTTTTCTGATTTCCGCTTTGGGCACGCAGACCGTCGCCGAAAATAACGTTTAGAAAACAAATAGCCAAAAGGCATAAGAATCCATTTAGGAACTTATGCCTTTTGTTTGTATTATTGTTTTGTATGTTGTCTCCCATAAAAGGCTAATTTATCGTTTTAACCACCCGTCGTGTTCGAATTTGCAATTACGCCAACCGTCTTCAATATACACATAGGTATTGTTGATTTTCTTTTTAATCCAATCAGCGATGATTTGATTTTTGGCGTGTGCTTCATACATCTGTTTTATCACTTCGTAGTCGTCACGCAGGTTGGCTTTGTGGCCGTCAATACGGTTTTTCAGTTTTACGATAGCTACAATTTCTCGGTTTGTTTTCGGATCGATCATGATGAATGGTTCCGAAATGTCGCCTACATTCATTTTATCAACAGTTTTTGCCACTTCCTGAGGAAGTTGTGCCATTTCGAACCGGGAAGTTCCGGTTTGGCTGTTGATCATCAAGCCCTTGTTGTTTCTCGTATCTTTGTCTTGTGAAAGATATTGGGCGGCATCTTCAAATGTAAATTTGTTGGCAAGCAGATCCTTGCGCAATGAATCAAGTCGCTCGATACCCTCTGTCAATTCTTTTTCTGAAACCTTCGGCTTGAGCAAAATATGACGTGTGTTGATTTTGTCGCCACGTTTTTCAATCAGCTGGATAATATGGAAACCGGCTTCAGTTTCAACAATTTTGGATGCCTTTTTCGGATCTGTCAGGTTGAACGCAACACTGGCATATTCGGGTAGAAGTTCGGTCCTTCCTTTAAATCCGATTTCACCGCCTCGGGCAGAACTGCCGTCTTCCGAATAAAGAATGGCGAGTGTAGAAAATTCAGATTCTCCATTGTTCACACGTTGAGCATAGTCGCGCAGACGTGATTTTACCTCGTCGATTTCCTGTTGAGGAATAACCGGCTTGATGCTGATGATTTGTGTTTCCACCTGCATGGGGATAAACGGCAGGCTGTCTTTCGACAGATTGTCGTAATATTTTCTTACATCGGCTGGAGTTGCCTTAACGTCTTTTGTCAGTTCTTGCTGTACGCGTTGCACTGTATACTGGTTTTTCATTACCTCAACAAGCGTTTCGCGCATTTCCGGCATTGGCTTGCGGAAATATTCCTCCACTTTTTCTTTCGTTCCAAGTGATTCGATGAAGTAGTTGATACGTGCATTTACTTCCTGCATCACCTGTGATTCTTCTACGACAATCGTATCGATTTCAGCTTGATGGAGAAACAGTTTGTTGATAGCCAACTGTTCGGGAATGACACAATAGGGGTCACCTTCGATGGGGACTCGTTCATATTGCATTTGGGAATACTGCTCTTCAATTTGTGACTTGTAGATCGGTTCGTCGCCAACCACCCATGCAACTTCTTCTGCAATATTGTTGTTCTGGGCTACCGAATAGTATGCTGCACCAATGAGCGCCGCTACTGTAAAGATTTTTTGTAGTTTCACTATGCTTAGTTTTCGTTTACTAATTAATTATTTTCCGCTTTTTCGCTGTAAACCGGAATCGAATACAAATATCTTGATTCTTCAGGTTTCTTCAAAACGAAAATCGACGTAATAAACCATTCTTTAGATAGTTTATACAATATTTGTCGATAGGCACTTTTGCGGTATATCATAGCGACAAAAATAAGAAAAAATAATGAAATAATAAACGGCGATGAGAATAATCTGCTTCTCATCGCCGAATAATGTTCTGTTCTTTCTAGTTTGCTATGAAATTACCTAATTCCATCGGCATTTGCTTGTTGTAGGAATAGGCACGAGCAAACTGTTTTAGAAATTCAATGGTCGATTTTTTAGGTTGTACTTGTTGTTCTCCACGAAGTACCGATTTCTTTTCCATTAACTGAGTAGAGTTTTTATCCATAGGCAGTATCTTGTTAACATTCACTTTGATAACGTATGTACAACCCGTGATATTGTGCCGGTACGCAAAAAAAACAACATCCTTGATGCAAGAATGTTGTTTTTATATAATTTCCGTGTTGCTAAAGAGTGAGAATGATGTTCTTTTCTTCAGCAATGCGCCGTAGATTCAGAATGGCATAGCGCATTCTTCCCAATGCCGTATTGATACTGACTCCGGTAGTTTCTGCGATTTCTTTGAAACTCATGTTTTTGTAGTATCTCATTTCGAGCACTGCACGTTGGGATTCCGGCAGGGATTTCACCAATTTCTTCACGTCGCTCAGTATTTGGTGGCGGACGATGGAGTCTTCCACTGTTTCTTCGCTCAGTTCTTTTTTGTTGAGAATGTCTACTCCATCATTGTCGCAAGATACCTGTGCCATTGATTTTTCCTGACGGTAATAGTCGATAATCAGGTTGTGCGCAATACGCGTAATCCAAGCGGGGAATTTCCCATTTTCCGAATATCGGCCTTGATTGATGGTAACTATGGCCTTGACAAATGTTTCCTGAAACAAATCATCGGCAAGGTCTTTGTTTTTAACAATATTAAGTATGTAGGAAAAAACACGGTTTTGGTGTCTTTGCAACAACACGTCGAAAGCACTGTTATTGCCTTCGGCATACAAGCAAACAAGTCGCTCGTCGGTTAACGCAAATAAATCGTCCATTAATCAATATGTTTTATTTATAGAGTAATGTAGATCCGATAGGCAAAGTTGTTTTTTATGTTAGTTTAATGGGTTATTTTTATTAGTATATGGCAAAGCTATGTGTTTTTTTTGAAAAAAAGAAATTTTTTCTCAAAAAATACAATCAAAAAATATTTTTCATGCAATATTGCAGGAAATACTTCGTTTAATACCAATTGTATTTTTCGGACTGCCGCGCGAAATCCAACTAAAGGTTAATGTCCGATAGGGGAAAAAGAAAAAAGCCTTCATAATGCGAGGGCACTGAAAAAGTCCTTTCATAGGACAACCGACTGATATAATCGGCATATACCCAATAAATATTTTGGATATATGCCGATTTTTGGGTATCTTTATCTTTATAAAACAGATAAAGATGCTACCCACTCAACAGGCGATACCGTTCAGCAATTACAGTGATTTATACGATTTGATAGTCCCTCACGATAATGTTCTACGCAGGATTAATGACCTTGTGGACTTCTCCTTCATTCAAAAAGAACTTATGGATAAATACTGCCATGACAATGGCCGCATGGCTGAAAGTCCTGTAATGATGTTCAAATATCTCCTATTGAAGACAATTTATGACATATCCGATGTTGACGTTGTAGAGAGATCCCGTTATGATATGTCGTTCAAGTATTTTCTTGGGATGAGTCCGGAAAACACGGACTTAATAAATCCCAGTTCACTGTGCAAGTTTCGTAAACTGAGACTAAAAGACAAGGATC
>URMA01000094.1 GCA_900548875.1 uncultured Porphyromonadaceae bacterium
AGTAATCTCTCCCAAGTCGGTAAGGAATGAAAAAACCTTTCCGTCAATTTCTATACAATAACCTACATTATCTGTTCCATCATGCGGAACTTCAAAAGACTCGATACGAAAATCTTCCAATTGCATCGGTTCTTCTTTTTCCAAATAGCGTACAGAACCATGCAACTTTTCTGTCATACAATAGCTTTTATTGATTCCTGCATGTACACGTGCCGTAGTATATACCGGAATATTCAATTTCTCACCTAAATGTCCTACAGCTTTAATATGATCGGCATGATCGTGAGTAATAAATACTGCACGTATTGAGTCCATAGTCACATTTATGTCCTTCAGTGATTTTTTAATGGTACGAATTCCAATACCCGCATCAATGAGTATGCCGTATTTTTCGGTACCTAGATAATAGCAGTTTCCACTACTGCCACTGGCCAGGCTTATAAATCTAATCTTCATTATTCTCTTCTTTTTAATGCAAATTGCCGGCAACTTTTATGGCAAATTGTCGGCAAATATACATAAAAAAGGAAACAATCAGACGTTAGTTTTCTTCTTTTTATCGATGAAATCAGTGATTTTTGCAAAAATAAGCAAAGCAATTGCTGCAACCAAACCGATTGCCGCAAAGTAATACCAGATGTAATGCGCATTTGCAGAGGCAGCCATCCAATCGGCCTCGCTACTAAATAATTCACGGGCAGGGCAATATTTACTCAGCAAGAACCCGGACAACCCGAACCCGAAAATGGATGACAAAAAAGAGTGTAGATGACTAAAACCCAAATACATTCCTTCTTCTCCCTTCGGTGCTTGTAAAGAGAAATATTCCAAGAAACGAGGAGAAATAAACACTTCTGCCAATCCCTGGAACACGATTCCCACGATCATCATAAACGCCACGGGATGCAATCCAAGAATCTCACCACCGCCCAACATATTCCCGGAGGCCATACACAAAGCCGAGATCGGCATAATAAACATACCACAAGTCATGGAGAACAAAGCTGACTTTTTACGCATCAGCGAAGTCACCAGATTCACCGTCAACACGACCACCAAAGGATTTACGTTAGCATACCAACCGATAGCACTTGCCTCTCCCGCCAAACGGGTCACGTATTTCGGCATCGTGGCGTAGAGCTGCTGCTGAATCATCCAGAATCCGGTCACAATGAGTATCAGTACCAGCAGACGGCCGTTGGTAAACACCTTGCGCAAACCGAACAGCACTTCCTGTATGCTCTTTCCTTCGCCGGTCGTGTTCGTGGAATGGTAGAACAGAAAAACCGCCACCAACGCTACCACACACAGCGATGCGGAAAAGAAATTAATATAGACATAAGCCTCATCGCCTACGAGCGAACGCAACGGGTCGACAAAACATTTGCCCGTAAACGCACCGATATTCACCATCATATAGAATATCGAATAGCCTTTCGCACGCGTTTCCGAGGTGGTTTCACGCGCCACGGAAGCGGAGATAATCGACTTGATAAACGAGCCGCCCACCATCAGTATCAGCAGAATCGGCACAATCAGATATCGTTCCCAACTTGCCCGCAAGCCGTGGAACACCGTCTTTTCGCCATACTCCACCAGTCCGCCGCTTTCGAGCATCACGGGAAGAAGGCCTAAAAACAGATATCCGACAAACAACAGCAGAAACGCTGTCAGAATGGATTTGCGGTAACCGATTTTGTCGGCAAAGGCACCAGTGAACATCGGCAGCAGGTACAGACCGCCGGAAAACAATCCGGAAATGACACTCGCCTCAATGTCGGAAAAGCCAAGAGTGTTCGACAAATACAGAGTGATTACAATAAATACGGCATAATAAGCCATTCTTTCAAATAATTCGGCTGCATTGGCCGTCCAAAACGCTCGTGTATATTTCGCCATCGCTAAAAATGGGGATTAAATAGTTAAAATTCTAATTCAGACGCACGAAGATACGAAAAATCAGGGAGAAATCATAATCACACCTGTCCGTAGAGCGGATTTACAAGCAGCCCCCAAACATAATATTAATAGGAATTAATAAGTATTAAAAATATTAAACGGGGGGGGGTATTTGTAAGATTTATTATCTTTGTAGAAAATAGGATGCGCCATAGCATGAAACCCAAACAAATTTGGTTTTCTGTCTTCGACTTTTTTCTATTTTGTAAAAACCATAACAAAAAATACCCATCCAACACCTAACACAAAACAACACACATGAAATTCAACCACCTTAAAACACTCAGTACGGCAATATGCCTCACTCTTCTATCCTTCAATCTGTATGCCTATGACATTACGGGACAAATTGTCGACCGAACGGACAACAGCGAATTGGCAGGGGCATCCGTAGTAATTAAAACGGATTCCGTGTCCATCGTAACAGCCGTAACAGCCGATGAAAAAGGAAGATTCCGCGTTTCTGGCATAACTTCCCCCGATATATGGGTCGACGTGCAGATGATGGGGTATCAGGGACAGCGCACGGTTATTTCCGGCAACGATGGCGAAAACCTGAATTTGGATGTGATAGCCCTCACTCCTGTCCAAAATATGCTGGACGAAGTAACGGTGACCGGCTCCAGTGTCATCCAGAAACCTGACCGGTATCTGATAATCCCGTCGCAGAAGGACATCGAACGGTCGGCAAGCTCACTGAGTCTGCTCAGCACCCTGCAAATGAAAATGCCCGGCCTGTACGTAAACGAACAGCTACAGAAAGCAACCATCGAAAACCGTACGCCGGTATTCCAAATTAACGGTAAGGAAGTGCCCTACTCCCGAATTCTTACCATCAACAACAATAATATCCTACGCATAGAATACCACGACACGCCCGACATCCGCTATGCCGACCGCGGTGCACCCGGCATCATAAACTTTGTGATGCGTCCCGTTCAGGAAGGCGGAAGCGTTACAGCCAATGTAATGGGTGCGGTAACGACTGGCGTTGTCAATGCAAGCGTAGGGGCGACCTACAACTACAAGAAATCGGAATGGGCTTTCAATTATAATACGAACTGGCGAAACTATGACGAATGGCAGTCAGAAGGTAGCGAAACTTTTATAGGAAAGGATGCCACACTGACCAGAACCAGCGAAGCCGTTCCGAGCAAAATGAGCTATCTCAATCATTTCATCAACTTGGGCTATACCTATATGTACGATTTGAAAACGATGTTCGCTGCTACCATCCAAACTGGCATATTAAACAATGCCAATAATGACATTTTCAACCGAATAACGGAAACCAGCGGTGAAAAATACCTGCGTCAGTCAAAAAGCGAATCAGACAGATGGAATCCTTCTGGCGATATATACTTTCGCAAACAGTTTGACAAGAACAGCAAATTTGAGGTCAATGCTTTCGGCTCCATGTCGAACGGTAACTATGACGGATTGCTAAACTACACCTACGATAACGGAAATCCGGAATACCATCAGACCAACCGGACAGAAAATACATCATGGCGTGCCGGTGCGGAAGCCTTGTACTCACGCAACTATTCAAGTCTTACGACCACCTATGGCGTGAAATACTACCGTAACCATGCGGAAAACCTGTATTCCGAAAACATGGAATCGGCAACACTCGACAAGCTCAATACCGACTATCTGTATGCCTACGGTTCCGTAGTGGGCCGCTGGAAGAAGTTAGGCTATTCAGCCGGCATTGGCGGCATTTATGCCCATACGAAAGAACAGGCAAGAGAAATGAATGCGTTCCGCCCGAAAGTGAACGTAACCCTCAATTATCAGCTGCCGAAAAACTGGAGCCTGAACTATCTGTTCATGTTTGACCCGACTTTGCCATCACTATCGCAGCAGTCGGAAACAGTGCAGACAATCGACGACATTTCCGTCCGCATGGGAAACATGTCGCTGAAACCTTCGTCATGGTTCCGCAACCGTATCTACGTAAGATATACCTACAAAAAGTTTACAGGTACATTCTGGGCAAGCCACAGCCGTACAATCGACCCGATGTTCAACCGCTACACATATATTTCGGACATGGGTAACCCACTTTACGGGAAATTTTTGCGGCAGACAGTGAACGGCGAGCGTGATGACCGCATCAACTTGCAACTGAACGTAGGATTCCAGAACTTGCTGAACCATTTTTCCATCTATGGCATTGCCGGTTGGGACAGATACGACTTTACCGGTTTCGGCAACATTAACTGCGACAAGCGCTTCTATTCGAGCATCCAGGCACAAGCCTATTTTGGCGACTGGACAATCGCAGCCAATTTCGAGATTACTCCGCAATACACGCTTGGCGGAAACCAGTTGAGCCGTTCGGAACGCTGGAACACAATACAAGTGCAATACAAATGGAGAAACTGGTTTTTCAGCTGCACGCTAAGCAATCCGTTCACAAAAGACGGGGCATTATATGAAACCATTACGTTGTCAGACGTCCATCCGGAACGCAGCAGAACATTCATCCCCGACAATGCGAATATGGTTTCTCTCAGCGCAACCTATCGCCTGAATTTCGGCAAAGGTCTTAAAAAGTACAGCCGAACCATCAAGAACAGCGGCCTCGACACCGGCGTCAGCGGCTATTAACAGCACCGACATTACAAAGCAAAAGGGCTGCACCGTATCACTCGATGCAGCCCTTAATTTTCGGCATATAAAAAACAGATTTAGAAATTCACATCTATGTTTTCATAGTTCGACATGGGAATGTTATAGCCATGCCTGCGGGCTTCATTTCTGACATTTCTCATTTCACGCTGCGCAGCCCTCATATTCCTTTTCATCGAAGAGAAGTTGCTTGCGCCCCATGTACCCATGGCACCGCCTTCGATGTCACGGTCATTGCGTTTCACGCTATAGCCCAACGTCGTCAGACTGTCGTAAGCACTTTTGGCTACACTTTCCCAACGCGAATAGGCATTCTGAAAATAGCTCAAGGAATAGCCCGAATTACCGCTCTGCGACGAGCCGCCGGAGTAACCGCCGTCAAAATTTCCGGAAGTACTCATGCCCTGCTCTTCGAGAACATATCCCAGATATACGCGGAACGTACGGCGCATGTCATCCGTGGCGGGCCAATAGCCGTCTTCATTAATTCTGGCGATAGCGCCTTTTCCGGCAATATCACCGTGACTTCCGGCATAGTTATACAAGTCCCACGCCAATTCATGGTCAACGGCCAAACCCATTCCCAACTCGGCACAGAATCCCAGATAGGTTGCGGCCTCGTAATTGTCTGCCCTGTATGCCTCACGAAAAGCATCGACAGCACCGGAATAGTCGCCTTCATACAATTTCTGTTTTCCTTTCGAACAGGCATTAATGCCTTCCATCATTGTCTTTCCCTGATAATAAGGGTCGACAATTTTACCCGTACCTTTACAGTTCGTACAGGGAGCGCTCATATAGCCGAACATAAACTGTCCGGTACCTTGGCAAAAAGGACACATTACCATCGGTTTTTCGGCAAACAACGATGCCGCCGAAAGCACGACAGCGCAAACAAGCAATAGGAATCTTTTCATAGTTAGAAGTTATAACCTACACAAACGGAGCAAACATTAGCCTTGAGGGTAACATCCGTATTTCGTTCTGAATAATAGTCGTTCAATCCCAAGTCATATTTAAATCCGAGATAAACCTTGTGGAAATATGCACCGGCGCCAAACGAGATGCCATAGCCGAAGGCTTTGTCATCATCGGAAGCAAAATTGAGATGCAGAACATCCGGGTCATATTCTTTGGAAACGTCTTTCCCGTTATAGAAGCCCGAAACTTCAGTACCCGACTCAATGCCAATATCACCTTTTCCAACACG
This sequence comes from uncultured Porphyromonadaceae bacterium, assembly GCA_900548875.1. Taxonomy (GTDB): domain Bacteria; phylum Bacteroidota; class Bacteroidia; order Bacteroidales; family Muribaculaceae; genus Limisoma. The sequence continues at coordinate 5,807 of URMA01000094.1, forward strand.
ATATTCTACATACGGTCCTACATTCAATTCTGCTCTCACCGGACCGAAATTATAGTGATACGTAATCAACACCGGAACTTGCAAAAACATTGCCGAGAAAGAAAGGCCTTTTCTACTTGTAGTTACATAGGAACCGGAAGAGCCCCAATCACTACCATTCGTATAAAAAGAACGTTCTGCATTGATGGATGAACGTTTTTCCATAAACCAAACACCCGACTGAAGTGACAAATTCCACTTCTTCACTACCGGGATGTCGACCACAGCACCTACAGAATAACTAAGTTTGGTAGAATTTGAATATTCCCAATCCAAACTCGTGTTATCAAAAAGTTTCTGATCATCTGAACTTCTAAATCCGCCAAACAGGCCACCGGCACGCAAGCCAAAAGATACGTTTTCCCCCATTGCAGCATCCATTGAAAAACAGATACATGCAACAAACGCAGCTGTCAAAATCTTTCTCATCGTTTCTTCAATTTATGGTTAATATAAAATTTGGTAATTAAATCATACCGACTCAAAATCTTTCCCTCAAATTTTCAATTCGGCAGCACCTGAATGGGAACGGTTATTTACGAACTGATCAACAAAACCTTACTGAATATTTTATCACAATAGGATATTCCCTTGACCCAGTGTTACTATAGAAATTTTGGAGTCCTGATTAAACATGCTAAAATTACGAATAAAATTTGAAAAACAAACCTTTTCAGCTAAATATTTTTGCCCGTCGTTGGCTCCCGCCTACCTTTTCGTATCTTTGGATAAGATAGATGCGGTTCGGCATAGCCAAACCTGAAAACTGTGTTTTCCGTTTGTCTCTGCGCTCACCTTTCCCTATATTTGTAGAATATAGGAGGCGGTTCGGGATAAAAAATATACGAAACAAGTTTCAATATTTTATTCTCCACTCACCTTTCACTATCTTTGCATAAGATAGGAGGCGTCTCAGCATAAAACTCAAACAAGTTTGGTTTTCTGCATTCGACTTTCACTATCTTTATTCCCAAAATTCAGTTTATGTTCCATCGTTTTGATACCGACATATCGGGCATTGCCCTGCCTGAACTGTTCACCTATCCGTTCTGCTACCGTCCGCATCCGCTGACGGAAATGGCGGCTCGGCAGGTGCAGGCATATCTTGACCGACGGACAGACTGGAAGGAAGAAATCGGCGAAGGAAAGATGTTCGGAGTGATGGTAGTGAAAAACGAGGCGAGAGAAACAGGCTTCCTCGCGGCATTTTCAGGCAACATCGCCCACAGCAACCACCACGAGTATTTCGTTCCACCCATCTACGACCTGTTGCAGCCTGACGGGTTTTTCCGTATTGAAGAAAACAACATCAGCGAAATCAATCGGGAAATTGCCCAAACCGAGCAGTCGGCAGAACTGACATCCCTCCAACGGCAACTTGCCGAAGCCCGACAGCAGGCGGAACAGGAAATAGCCGATTTTACGGCACAGATGAAAGCCAACAAGCAGCGCCGCGAAGCGATAAGGGCATCAAACCCGACCGACGAAACGCTGGCACAACTCGTTCGCGAAAGCCAGTTTGAAAAAGCGGAACTGCGCCGCACGAAAATGCGGCTGAACGAAGGTATTGCCCGACTGCAGCAACAAATCGACGACATCCACAACCGGCTCCGCTCGTTGAAAACTGAACGGAAACAACGCTCGGCGGCACTGCAACGCCGGCTGTTTGACTGTTTTCAGGTGTTGAACGCTCACGGTGAACGACGGGGCATTTGCAGCATCTTCGAGGAAACCCGCCACGAACTGCCACCGGCAGGAACCGGCGAATGCGCCGCTCCGAAACTCCTGCAATATGCCTATCTCCATCGGCTTACACCTCTCGCCATGGCGGAATTCTGGTGGGGAAAATCGCCGAAAACGGAAGTGCGCCGCCATCTGCACTACTACCCCGCCTGCCACAGCAAATGCGAACCGCTGCTGGGATTCATGCTGCAAGGCCTCAACGTGGAACCGAATCCGCTCGACAAAACTGCCGAACAGGCCGTTACCACCGTTTACGAAGACGACTGGCTGTGGGTAGTCAACAAGCCGGAAGGCATGCTCTCCGTTCCGGGAAAAGGCAACAGTATTTCCGTGGCCGACATTGCCCGACTCCGCTTTCCCGATACCGACAGCCCGCTGACGGTCCACCGGCTCGACATGCACACCTCCGGGCTACTGCTGATTGCCAAGACAAAAGACGTACACGAGGCACTGCAAAGACAGTTTCACCTCCGCACCGTCAGAAAACGCTACATCGCCCTGCTGGAAGGCAACGTAGCAAAGGATAAAGGCACCATCACCCTGCCGCTCTGTCTGAATCCCGACCACCGTCCGCAGCAAATGGTCAGCTACGAGCACGGCAAACCTGCCGTGACCGACTATAAGGTGCTGAAACGGAATGCCGACGGCACAACGCGCATCGCATTCTTCCCGCATACAGGCCGTACCCACCAGTTGCGCGTACACGCCGCCCATGCCGACGGACTGAACGCCCCCATCAAGGGCGACATGCTCTACGGTCATCCTGCCGACCGCCTGTATCTGCACGCCGACCAGATTACGTTCGTTCACCCCGTTAGCGGAAAAGAAATGACACTGACAGCCCCGGCTGACTTTTAAACAATTTACACGTCCCGTGCGTTATCATTAGACAGAAAATCTCTTTACTATGAATTTTGACTATTCGGAAAAAACTTTATACCGTAACGAAATGTGTGACGTAGTCCACTTTCCGGAAAGAAACAAGGTAGAAACAACTATCGACGGCACAACTGCCTACGTGGAATACCGCATTGACGGCGACACATTCAACATCACCCACACTATCGTGCCCAAGGAATTGGGCGGAAGGGGTCTGGCACGGATACTGGTAACCGTAGCGTTCACCATGGCGGAGGAAGAAGGGCTGAAGCTGAAAGCCGACTGCTCCTATGCTAAAAAGTGGCTGGAAGAAAACCGCTAAATGAACCGCATTGACCACGAACGCCGGACGGTGGAAATGATGATCCGGCTTTACTGCCGGCACAAGGAGGGAAACGAAACGCTTTGCGACAACTGCCGCGAGCTGATGGAATATGCCCGCACCCGTTTGGGAAATTGCCGCTACGGCAACGACAAGCCCACCTGCCGCCTGTGCCCCATTCACTGCTATCGGAAGGATATGCGCGAACGCATCCGCGAAGTGATGCGCTATGCGGGCCCAAGGATGATGCTCTATCATCCCTGGGACGCTATTGTGCACCTGTACCACGAATGGACCAACCGAAAGCCTACAAAACCTCAGAAACGACCTTGACAAGATAGTCGCAGAACGGCACGACTGACGATTTCCGCATCAGCGTGCCCTCTTCGCTGTGCATATCGCCACCGACAGGCAGACACAGCGTAAAAATCGGAAGCGGATACTGCCGTTCGCCCAGAAATTTCAAATAGTCGGCCGCCTCGTCGGGTTCGGCATCGGGCCGCACAGCAAACGGAACACCCGAATTGCGTGCCGCGGCAATCAGATTATAGCCCGTAAGAATATCAAACAGCGCATCATTCTCGATGGAGAACGCCACCTCCGACTCCCAACCGCCATTCGTCACATCCAACACCACAATGCTGCCCACGGGAACGCCCTTATCAACGATAAACTCCGTTACATCCAGCGCTCCACGGCTGTCCAGTTCCTCATCGCCGGTAAAAGCGACAATCACATTCGCCGGCAGACGCTTGGTGAGCATCAACATTACCAAAGCAGCATTTGTGGCACTGTTGTCGAACGTACCCTTCCAATATTCGCCGTCATCCTTCACAAAGCAGTTTTCATAGACAGAATCAATGTGCGACGAAATCAGCACCGAACCATGCTCCAACTCCACATCCTTTCGCGCATAGACAAGCGACAGCGGCGTCTGCGAAACAAGTTCATAATCCGAACCGGAAAGCAATTGCATCAGCACATCGCGACGGTCAGCTACCGTAAACTCCACTCCATTGTCGCGACTGACAACAGTAAGATAGCGGAGCAACTCTTCATACATAAGGTTATCGTTCTTCATAATAGGCAAAGATAGCGAAAGGTGAGTGGAGAATAAAATATCGAAACTTGTTTCAGATATTTTTTATTCCGAACCGCATCTTATCTTATGTAAAGATAGCGAAAGTCGAAAGCAGAAAACCAAACTTGTTTGAGTTTTTTGCTGAGACGCATCCTATCTTATGTAAAGATAGTGCAACCCCTATAATACAACAAATGCGGCAGCCGTCGGGGGACAGTTGCCGCATTTTATTAGGATTCAGTTGTAAGATTAGCGAACAATCAGTTTCGCGGTCTTCACGCTGCCTTCAGCTTTTACCTTCACTACATAAACGCCTGCTGACAGACTTTCAGTAGCGATAGTATCAGTTGCATTCTGACTGCTGACAAGCGCACCGTTCAAGTTGTAGACTTCCACATCAGCGATTGTGCCAAGCTGTACCGGTGTTCCGGCAACTACCGGGTTCGGATACAGTTTCACGGTACCGTTGTTTACCACCTCATTCACACCACTCGGATCGGTATATACAGCAGTATAGTCCGGCACTTGAATTTCATAGGAAGTGCCCTTCGTTGAAGTGCCAAGGTCGAAACGCAAGGTGGTGATAGTGACAGGATAGATGGCAACATCACTAAGGTCCCAAACATCCTTCAACGACAGGCTGAACGAAGAAATCTGGTTGGCAGGAAGTTGTGTTTCCGTAAATGCCCATGCGGAAGCCAGTTCGCCAAGAGCGTTCATGGCTGTTACACTCACCTTCTTCACCGGAGCTTCACCCGGATTCACGCTGATGCGAAGGCCTTCCGGCAAACTCCACACGTCGACACGGCGGTCGATGGAAATGTATGCACCGCGCGAAGAACCGTTGCCCACGTAGTTCAGCTTGAAGCCGTCGCCAAGTTGCGAAACGGTCAAATCCGTACCGCCCACCTGACGGGTTTCCCAGTCTTCTGCAGTTCCGAATTCACGGTAGATCGGCATCACTTCTCCATCCGGAATTTCAACCGACACATTCAGTGTGCCCGTAAAGTCGCCTACCTTACCGGTTACCACTGCCGTACCGTTGCTTACACCTTTCAGCAAACCCGTACCGGCATCAACCGTTGCCACTTCTTCGTTATCTGAACTCCATGCCAAAGCGGATGAGTTCATCGGCATTTCCGATTCATTGACCAATGCATTTACTTCTACCGTATATTCGCGTTTGTTGTCGAGCAATACCTTTTCCAAACGGAACGCAACATTGTCGCTCGGAGCAACAGTTACAGGAATATCGGTTGTCAAACCGTTGTAAGTTGCCTTCAGCGCACCGATTCCGTCGCCCGTTCCATAGAAAGTTGCGCCGTCGTTGATGATTTCACCGATTTTCGGGTCGCACGACAAAGTTACGCCCTGCACGTCGGTATCCACCAATACGCCATATTGGTTATAGCCGTAGAACTTCGGTGTATAAATACCATATTTCGGGAAATTCATTGCCCAGTCCACGAAACGGATTTCTGTGATTTCCTTATCTTCCGGAGCATTGGCCACAGCGAAAATGGCACTGCCCACGGCACGTTCGTGGCCGTCGCTGGTTGCATTACGTACGCCCAACGGCAACGTGTAAAGTGTCGACGAACCGCCACCGTCGATATTGATAGCATCCGTAGCCTTGGCATAGCGCATCACATCGGCAAGTTCGGAAGTACGCACACCTGAAGAAATGGCCGAACGTCCGTCGATAACCATCATGATAAGCGTATCGGCAGCAGCCGTATAGCCGATACCGCTACGCGGATGCAACGCGGATGCATCGCCACGTTCGCCTTCCGTATCGAGTGTTTCGCCATTACCGAGAATACGCGGGTTTCCGGAGGTCAATTGTGCCGGTATAATCTGTTGTCCGTCAATGGTTACAACAGAATTAACGGTAACCACGTCGCCGATATTCAGCCCGTTCACAAAATCCATGGCCGAACCGCGTGCCAGCAATACATATTCACCGTCGGGAATCTCGCGGTCACCTGTCGAAGTAACTTCGCCGGTCACCTCAAATTTTGTGGTCTTTCCCGCAGCCAGGAAGTCGCCTTCCACCAATTTTGCGGTTACTTCCGCACAATTTCCTGCCAGATTCGGTTGGTTGGCACGCCCGTAATAGCGCGGAGTGTAAATGCTCAAGGCATTGTCGGCTGCCGAGTTGTTCACTACCTGGAAAGAAACAGACTTACCGCCACATTCAGCCGTACCGGCAGCAAACGAAGCGAGTCCTACCAATGGTACACCGTCGGTATCCATGGCAAACTGTTTCCATCTTTCCGATGTTCTGTAAATTTCACCGTCGACAATGGCTGCATTTGTCGGAGTTCCGACAATGGAGC
>URMA01000095.1 GCA_900548875.1 uncultured Porphyromonadaceae bacterium
CCCCCTGCCATTACGGGCAGCCGTCGGAAAAATGTATGTCTGTCAGTCTATTTCAAGTTTTCAATCATTTCGTCAATTGTCATCTGTCGTTGCTCTCCGGTTGACATGCATTTGACGGTAATGGTATTGTTTGCCAGTTCCGTTTCACCTACGATGGCAACATAAGGAATCTTGTTGTCGTTGGCATATCCCATTTGCTTTTTCATTTTCGCATTTTCGGGGTAGAGTTCACAGGAGATTCCCTTGGCACGCAATGCCTTGATATGCTTGAGGGAGGCTTTTGCTTCGTTTTCGCCGAAGTTGACGAAAATAACCTTTGTCGTGTTTTGTGCTTCGGCAGGGTAGAGGTTCAGCTGGTTGAGAACGTCGAAAATTCTGTCAGCACCGAAAGAAATTCCGACACCGGAAACGCCTTCAAGTCCGAAAACTCCGGTCAGATTGTCGTATCTGCCGCCGCCCGTGATACTGCCAATTTGAACATCGTTTGCTTTAACTTCAATGATTGTTCCTGTGTAATAGTTCAATCCGCGGGCAAGTGAAACATCCAGTTCGAGAGTGGCATCAATACCCACTTCATCTGTGTTGGAAATTACATAGCGAAGTTCTTCGATACCTTTCTGTCCGATTTCGGAAGAAGCCAGCAGTTTGGAAAGGCTTTCCAACTTCTCTTCGTTTGTCCCTGACAGGGTAAGAAGCGGTTGCAACTGATTGACGGCATCTTGAGAAATACCTTTTTCAAGCAGTTCGGCATTTACATTTTCAATGCCGATTTTATCAATTTTGTCGATAGCGACAGTGATGTCAACAATCTTTTCTGGAGCACCGATAATTTCCGCGATGCCGCTAAGCACTTTTCGGTTGTTCAGCTTGATGGTAATGCTGATGCCAAAACGGCGGAACACTTCATCAATAATCTGAAGCAGGTCGATTTCATTCAGCAGTGAATCCGTTCCGATAACGTCGGCGTCACACTGATAGAATTCACGATAGCGGCCTTTTTGCGGACGGTCGGCACGCCAAACCGGTTGAATCTGGAAACGCTTGAACGGAAACTGAAGCTCGTTTCTGTGTTGTACCACAAAGCGGGCGAAGGGTACTGTCAGATCGTAGCGCAACCCTTTTTCGCAAAGTTGTGAAGTCAGTCGCGGACAGTTGCGTTCCGTCAGCTGTTCGTCGGACACGTTTTTGAGAAAGTCTCCGGAGTTAAGAATCTTGAAGAGAAGTTTGTCGCCTTCTTCTCCATATTTGCCCATCAGTGTCGACAAATTTTCCATTGCCGGTGTCTCAATCTGACGGAAACCGTGCAGCATGAAAACTTCTTTGATTGTATCGAATATATAGTTGCGCTTTGCCATCTCTTCAGGAGAGAAGTCGCGCGTACCTTTTGGAATTGATGGTTTCTGTGCCATAGCTTATTGTAGCTTTTAATTTATAATCCGTGATGGCCTTTCGGCAGATGAAGCCGTAAAAGCAGATGCAAAGTTAATTAAAATCTGTTATTCACGACGTCCGAGATATATTAAAATGTAGTAAATCAATGTAGCCAAGCTTGCCAAGGCCGCAACGACGTATGTATAGGCTGCCGAACGAAGGGCATCCTTAGCCTGTGCCTGGGTGGAGCCGGATGTGATTCCGGTGCGTTCCAGCCAATAGGTAGCTCTTCGGCTTGCATCGATTTCAACAGGAAGAGTCACGAATGTAAACAAGGTCGTAATGGCATAAAGTCCGATACCGAACAACAAAAGCTGTGGAAATATATTAAGGAGCAATATGCCGCCCAGCAGAATCCAGGGAATGAGATTCGATGCAAAATTTACTGCCGGAACAAGGTTGGAACGCATTTGCAGAAAGCTGTAGTTGGTAGCATGCTGCAAGGCATGACCGCATTCATGGGCAGCTACGGCTGCGGATGAAACGCTGCTGCCGTAGTACACCTCCTTGCTGAGGTTGACAGTATGCGTTGTCGGGTTGTAATGGTCGGTCAGATGTCCGTCAATTTGTGTAATCTGTACATTATAAATGCCGTGGTCACGCAACATCTTTTCTGCCACTTGTGCGCCGGTCAGGCCACCATTGACAGGAATTTGAGAGTAGCGTTTGAATTTGCTTTGTAGTGAAGCCTGCACTGCGTAACTGACAACAGCGATGGCGATGAAAAGTACGAAATACATATATTTTGAATATTTGGTTATACTTATTAATGTTGCAAAATCTATGCCAAATACTTTTAGAGGCTTGTCGGTGAAAAAATATCACTAAAACGAGGAAAAAAGTAAAAATTTTCTTGCATATTGAAATTTTATAATTAAATTTGCATTACAAAACAAGAAAATGATGAACAACCTATTTGCATATTATTTCTACTTTTACTTTTATTTTCCAAAAATAAAGGCGGGACGATATGTAAATATATAGCAATAAAAAATCAACTATAATTGAATATTGAATCCCGCCCTACAGCGGGATTTTTTAGTTTAAATAGATATGAAAAAACGAGTCACTATACAGGGCGTAAACGGCTGCTTTCACGATGCTGCCGCCAGAGCGTATTTTCAAGGTGAAGATATCGAAGTTATCCCTTGTGAAACTTTTGGGGGAATGTTCGAACTTCTGAAGAATGATGCTTCGCTGATTGGTATTGTTGCCATTGAAAATACGATTGCCGGAAGCTTGTTGCAGAATCATGAGCTGATACGTCAGAACAGCCATAAGATAGTCGGTGAATACAAGATGCGGATATCGCATGTACTTGCCGCCATGCCCGGGCAGACGATTGACGAATTGTATGAGGTGAATTCTCATCCGATGGCGCTGATGCAGTGTGAGCAGTATTTGCTGAATCATCCCAACTTGAAAATGGTGGAAAAAAGTGATACCGCGGGCAGCGCACAGGAAATCGCTGAAAAGAAGCTGATGGGGCATGCTGCGATATGCGGTAAATTCGCCGCCGAACTGTATGGCTTGAATATACTGGCGGAGGGGATCGAGACAAACAAGCGGAATTTTACGCGTTTCCTTATTTTGGCCGATCCCGTTAGGGAAAAGGAACTTACTGAAGGAAAGAAAATAAACAAGGCCTCGGTCGTTTTTACCCTTCCTCATACGCAAGGCAGTCTGGCCAAGATTCTGACGATATTGTCGTTCTACGACATCAATCTGTCAAAAATACAGTCGTTGCCTATCATTGGACGAGAATGGGAATACCGGTTTTATGTGAATCTGACTTTTAACGACTATCATCGTTACCGTCAGTCGATTGACGCAGTCCGTCCGTTGATTAATGATTTGAGAATCCTGGGTGAATATATGGAATTTGATGCTTATGGAAACAAATAGTATAAAGCCCGCAAATCGCGTGGCGCAGGTAAAAGAATATTATTTTTCAAAAAAACTGAAAGAAGTGGCCCATCTTAATGCCAAAGGCATGGATATTATTTCTTTGGGAATTGGCGGACCTGACAGGCCACCTCATAAGTCGGTGGTGGAAGAACTTTGCATGTCGGCATCGCGTCCTGACACACACAGCTATCAACCTTATGTGGGATTGCCTGAATTGCGAAAGGCTTACGCTGACTGGTATCGGAAATGGTACGGTGTGGAGCTGAATCCTGACACGGAGATACAGCCGCTGATCGGTTCCAAAGAAGGTATTCTTCACATAACACTGGCCTTTGTCAATCCCGGCGACGGTGTGTTGGTTCCGAATCCCGGTTATCCAACCTATTCTTCTGTCAGCAAGTTGGCTGAAGCCGAAGTCTATAATTACAATTTGAAAGAAGATACCGGCTGGTATCCTGATTTTGAAGAATTGGAGAAATTGCCTTTGGATAAAATCAAACTGATGTGGGTCAATTATCCGAATATGCCGACCGGAGCAACCGCTTCAAAGGAACTGTTTGAACGGATTGTTGATTTTGGGAAAAGACACAACATTGTGATTGTGAACGATAATCCATACAGCTTTATTTTGAATGACAATCCGTTGAGTCTATTGTCGGTAGATGGGGCAAAGGACATCGCCATTGAGATGAATTCGCTCAGCAAGTCACATAATATGGCCGGTTGGCGTATGGGAATGCTGGCATCCAATGCGCAGTTTGTCGAATGGATACTGAAGGTGAAGTCAAATATAGATTCCGGGCAGTTCAAGCCGATGATGCTTTCAGCAGTGAAGGCATTGCAATGTGGGCGTGAGTGGTATGACGAACTCAATGCCGTTTATTCCGAACGCCGGAAGGTGGCCGAGGAAATAATGAGAGCATTGGGTTGCAGTTTTGACGAGCGTCAAAGGGGGCTTTTCCTATGGGGTAAGATTCCTGAAACGGTCGAATCCGTCGAGGCGTTTACCGACAAGGTGCTGTATGAGGCACGGGTGTTTGTGACACCTGGTTTTATTTTCGGCAGCAACGGTGACAGATATATCCGCATTTCCCTTTGTGCCACGAAGGAGAAGATGATGGAAGCATTGAACAGAATAAAAAATACAAAATTATAGACATAAAAGATATAGACATATAGTTATGGAAAATGTTAAAGCAATTCAATTCAAGGGCGTTGACCCGAAAAGACCAATAGTAATAGCTGGTCCCTGTAGTGCTGAAACGGAAGAGCAGGTAATGGAAACGGCACGCGATCTGGCAAAGCATGGAATAAAAATCTTTCGCGCAGGAATATGGAAACCTCGTACAAAACCAGGAGGCTTTGAGGGTATCGGTTCTGTGGGATTGTCGTGGCTGCAGGCTGTGAAAAAGGAAACGGGAATGCTCGTGGCAACGGAAGTTGCAACTCGTCAGCATGTGGAAGAAGCGTTGAAGGCCGGTGTTGACATTTTGTGGATTGGAGCCCGTACTTCTGCAAATCCGTTTGCCATGCAGGAAATTGCAGATACCTTGAAAGGGGTTGATATTCCGGTACTCGTTAAAAATCCGGTGAATCCCGACCTTGAATTGTGGATTGGTGCAATGCAGCGTCTCTACAATGCGGGTATCCATCAGATTGGTGCTATTCACCGTGGTTTCTCTGCCTATGGCAAGCACCTTTACCGGAACATGCCACAATGGCATATCCCTATTGAATTGCGCCGCCGTATGCCGGAATTGACCATATTCTGTGATCCTTCACATATTGGTGGAAAACGTGAACTTGTGGCATCCTTGTCGCAACAGGCGATGGATCTCGGTTTTGACGGACTGATGATAGAATCGCACTGCGATCCGGATTGCGCATGGAGTGACAAGAGCCAGCAGGTGACTCCCGACGTGTTGAATTTCATTTTGAACACATTGGTAGTGCGCGATACGACCCAGACGACGGAAAGTCTTACTTTGCTCCGTCAGCAGATTGACGAAATCGACAACGAACTGCTGGAAGCATTGAGCAAGCGTATGCGTATTTCCCGTGAAATCGGCCAGTATAAGAAAGAACACCGTATGCCTGTATTGCAGACAAACCGTTATGATGCTGTGTTGAATTCCCGTGCAAAAAGTGCCGAAGAGTTGGGCATGAGCGGTGAGTTTGCAAAGACTGTCTACCAAGCCATACACGAAGAATCGGTAAGACAGCAAATTGAGGTATTGAACAATGGATTGTAGTGCATTATGAAAATCTTGATTATTGGTGCCGGTAAAATGGGCACGTTTTTTTCTGATTTGCTTTGTTTCAAACATATTGTCGGTATTTTTGACACGGATCCCCGCAAGTTGAGATTTACGTTCAACACAGAGCGCATGACAGAACTTGAGCAGATTCGTGAGTTTAACCCGGAACTGGTCATTAATGCCGCTACTGTCAAATATACGTTGGATGCCTTCCGAATGGTGATGCCATATTTGTCGGACACTTGCATTTTAGCGGATATCGCTTCCGTCAAGAATGGTTTGCCTGAGTTTTATGCTTCGTGCGGACATCCGTTTGTCAGTACGCATCCGATGTTCGGGCCGACGTTCGCTTCCTTGAGTAATTTGTCGGACGAGAACGCTATTATCATATCCGAAGGCGATCATTTGGGAAAGGTGTTTTTCAAGGATTTGTATACGGAACTGCACTTGAATATTCGTGAATATACATTCAAGGAGCACGACGAAGTAATAGCCTTTTCCTTGTCGATTCCTTTTACTTCCACGTTGGTGTTTGGCAGTGTGATGAAGCATCAGGATGCACCTGGTACGACCTTCAAGCGGCACATGGCTATTGCCCGTGGGCTGATGTCGGAGGATGATTATCTCCTGACGGAAATCCTGTTCAATTCTCACACCGTCGGTCAGATTGAAAAAATTCAGGAAAAACTGGAAACGCTCAAGCAGATAATTAAAGAAAAGGATGCTGACAAAATGAAAAGCTTTTTAGAAGAAGTTCGTCAGAATCTCAAATAAACAGTTGCTTGTTGGAAATGTTCGGGATGTGGAGCCCTTTTGGGGTGGCCGCATCCCGTCTTTTTTTAGTCATGGTGGTATGGTTCGTTGTTCATGATAGTGAACGAGCGGTAAAGCTGTTCGGTGAAAACCAGACGTATCAGGTCGTGGGGGAATGTCATTTTTGACAGTGAAATCTTTTCATTGGCGCGCTGGTAGACATCGTCAGAAAAACCGTAAGGTCCGCCAACGACAAACACAAGACGTTTGGCCACAGTTTGCATCTTCTTTTCAATGAATGATGAAAAATCTTTGGAGGTGAATTCTTTGCCGCGTTCGTCGAGCAGTACCACATAATCCGACTTGTCGAAAGCGTTCAGCAGGTTCTGTCCCTCAGCCTGTTTCTGTTGTGACTGACTTAGGCTTTTGGTGTTTTTTGCATCGGCAATGTATTGGATATTGAACGGAATATAGTGGTTGATACGTTTTGTGTAGTCGTCAATTCCGGGCGACAGATAGCTGTGATTTGTTTTGCCAACGACAAAAAGGCTGATTTTCATATCGGAAGATAGTGATTAAATAGTTATTTTTGCAAAGCGAAATTTATGTTTACAAAGATATAACTAATAAATCAACTATATGAAAACGAAAGACGAATTAATCGATGAACTCTTGGATCTTGCGTTTGCCGAAGATATAGGCGACGGCGACCATACGACATTGTGCTGTATTCCGGAGGACGAAATGGGAAAATCTCATTTGCTCGTGAAGGAAGAAGGTATTTTGGCAGGAGTGGATATTGCCTTGAAGGTATTCAAGAAGTTTGATCCGGAATTGAAAGTGAAAGTGTTTATCCACGACGGAGCGCATGTAAAGCCGGGCGACATTGCTTTCGAGGTGGAAGGCCGTGTCCGCTCTTTGTTGCAGACGGAACGTCTGATGCTCAACATCATGCAACGCATGAGCGGCATTGCAACGACGACAGCAAAATATATGGCAGAACTGAAAGGGCTGAAGACAAAAGTGTTGGATACCCGCAAGACAACTCCGGGCATGCGTATGCTGGAAAAGGAAGCCGTGAAAATCGGCGGCGGTATGAATCACCGTATCGGTCTGTTCGACATGATTCTGTTGAAGGACAATCACGTGGATTTCGCCGGAGGTATCAAGAATGCGATTACCAAAGCTCAACAATACATCGTCGACAATAAAAAGGACGGCATGAAGATTGAAATTGAAGTACGCAATTTCGACGAACTCCAGCAGGTGCTTGAAATTGGCGGTGTCGACCGTATCATGCTTGATAACTTTAGCATCGAGAATACGAAAAAGGCCGTAGAAATGATTGGCGGAAGATTTGAAACGGAATCATCCGGCGGTATCACGTTCAGCACACTGCGGGCTTATGGCGAGTGCGGTGTCGACTATATTTCCGTAGGTGCACTGACTCATTCAGTCAAAGGACTGGACATGAGCTTCAAAGCCTGCTAAGACAGATCAGAAAGTTTTTTTGACTGACAGCATACCAGAAATAGAAAAGCCTGTAAAATCATGGATGGTTTTATGGGCTTTTCCGTCTATTTGAGGAAACGGAAGGGTAGTGGCCAACCCGATGACGGTGGCGTTGGCATTGAGCCCTGACTGGATGCCCGACAGAGAATCCTCAAAAACATAGCAGTTTTCCGGTTTTATTCCGATGGCTGCTGCCCCCATCAGATAGGGTTCAGGGTGCGGTTTGGAGTGAGTGACGACATCGCCGGTAATAACCGCATCAAACAGTTCTTTGAATCCGGGATTCTGCTGATAGAGGTTGTCCATTTTGTTCTGTGAACTGCTGGTGACGATGGCGCACTTGATGCCCGCCTTGTTGAGTTCACGGATGAAACGAATAGCCTCAGGAAACGGTCGGTATTGCATGTTCTTTTCAAAATCGACGATTTTATCCATGATGACGGCCTGTTTCTGTTTGTCCGGATAATAGGTGCTCAGTATAGTAGGAAGTGTGGAGCCTTTGATTTTCAAGGCAAAATTTTCAATTCCGGTTGGAAATATTTTTTCAATATCTTTCCAGAAATCCGTATATATTGATTCGCTGTCAATGACAACGCCGTCGAGGTCGAAAAGTACACCAATGTTCATATCGTAAAAATTTTGTGCAAACATACATAAAAAATCCCGTTTATTACATGCGTGGAGGCCAGTTTTCTCCGAATGGAATTTTGTCGAATGGAAGATTTTGTGTAATTTTAAAATTCAAACCGTAGAACAACAAACGCAATCACATACACTATGACAGAAGATTATCAAATAAGAATTGATCCCCGAACGGCAAGTGACGACTCGAGAATCATTGCTGTTATTTCTGAAAAATATCGTTTGAATAAATCAAGGTTCAAGAAAATACAGATTGTCAAGCGCTCGATTGATGCCCGTCAGCGAAACGTGATGATTAATCTGACGGTACGTTGCTACCTTGATGAAATGCCGGAATCGACAAGACTGTATGAACCGTATGTTTACGGCGATGTGTCGGCGGCTTCTGAAGTGATTGTTGTCGGTGCTGGTCCCGGCGGACTGTTTGCCGCGTTGCGATTGATAGAATTGGGCTATCGGCCTGTTGTTCTGGAACGTGGTAAAAATGTGGACGAACGACGTATGGATTTGGCACAGATTTCCCGCAAGGGGATTGTGGATGAAAATTCCAATTATAGTTTTGGCGAAGGTGGTGCCGGTGCTTATTCGGACGGCAAACTCTATACACGGAGCAAAAAACGTGGCTCAGTCAATAGAATTTTACAGATATTCAATCAGTTCGGCGCTTCGGACAATATTCTGATTGATGCACATCCCCATATCGGTTCTGACAAGTTGCCGGGAGTTATCCGAAACATGCGTAATGAGATTATCCGTTGTGGCGGAGAAGTCCATTTCTCGACATTGGTGACGGACTTGCGTATTGTTGGCCATAAGGTGGTCGGTGTGACTTGCGCTGACGGTAAGGAATTTGATGGGCCGGTTATTCTGGCAACCGGACACTCCGCGCGGGACGTGTATAGAATGTTGAAGCAGAAAGGCGTGCGGATTGAACCGAAAGGCATTGCCGTAGGCGTGCGGTTGGAACATCCGCAGCATTTGATTGACTGCATACAGTATCATTCTAAAAATGGTCGTGGCGATTATTTGCCGGCGGCTGAATATTCATTCGTTACGCAGGTGGAAGAGCGCGGTGTCTATTCCTTTTGTATGTGTCCCGGTGGAATCATTGTTCCCGCATCGAGTGGCCCGGAACAGTTGGTGGTGAATGGTATGTCGCCGTCCAACCGCGGTTCGCGTTGGGCCAACTCTGGAATGGTGGTAGAAGTTCGTCCGGAGGATTTACTGCATGAGTATGACAAGGCGGAGGAACTGAAGGTGATGGCGTTTCAGGAAGACTTGGAGAAAAAATGCTATATTGAATCGGGCCGGACTTTGAATGCCGGTGCCCAACGCATGTTGGACTTTGTTGAGGGGCGTGATTCCGTTGATTTGCCTCGGACATCGTATGCACCCGGTATACATCCGTCGCGTCTTGATTTGTGGCTTCCCCCGTTTATCGGACGGCGTTTGCAGCAGGGATTCCGCAAGTTCGGCAGTTTTGCCCGTGGGTTCTTGACGAATGAGGCGATATTGATTGGCGTGGAGTCGCGCACATCGTCTCCTGTGCGTATTCCGCGTGATTTGGAAACAATGACACATGTGGAAACGGCCGGGTTGTATCCTTGTGGAGAAGGAGCCGGATATGCAGGAGGAATTGTTTCGGCTGCAATGGACGGTGAGAAATGTGCCGAAGCCGTAGCCGAATATCTGAAAGCATAATTTCCATAGAGACAAAAATATAAAGTAAGCGAGGCGGACTCTGTAATGAATCCGCCTCGCTTGTTTTATGGATAAATGGAGAATGCCTAACCTCCAAAGTTGTCGTAAAGAATGCTTTCGGGGTCAACGCCGAGACTGTCAAGCATGCTGATAACGGCTTTGCTCATAGGACCAGGGCCGCACATGTAGTATTCGATGTCTTCCGGTGATTCATGATCTTTCAGGTAAGTTTCATAGATGACTTTATGAACGAATCCCGGAGTGTATTTTACACCGGCTGCATCTGCCGCAGGGTCAGGGCGG
The DNA here is from genome assembly GCA_900548875.1 of uncultured Porphyromonadaceae bacterium. Taxonomy (GTDB): domain Bacteria; phylum Bacteroidota; class Bacteroidia; order Bacteroidales; family Muribaculaceae; genus Limisoma. Next base: position 10,509 of record URMA01000095.1, read on the forward strand.
TCAAGCGCCAAGTGGAACGAGAAGTTCGGGAATTCTTTTTCCAATTCCAGAAAATCGTTCAGATAGAACACTTCGTTCAATGCACGGGCGCCGTAGAAGTAGGACATCTTGCGGTCTGTGGTATGCAGTGTCTTTGTCATGTGCATGATTTGTGCCCGCAAAGGTGCCATACCGGCACCACCGCCAATCCACATCATTTCCTTTTTCGAATTGATAATCGGGTGGAAGTCTCCGTAAGGACCGCTCATGATTACCTTGTCGCCGGGCTTAAGCGTGAAAATGTAGGATGAAGCGATACCCGGCATTACATCCTGGAATCCAACCAGTGGTTTCGGTTTGAATGGAGGTGTGGCGATACGTACAGTCAGCATGATTCTGTCGCCTTCCGCAGGATAGTTAGCCATGGAATATGCACGGATGGTTTCTTCATCGTTTTTACATTTCAGTCCAAAAAGTCCGAATTTTTCCCAAGCAGGGAGATATTCTTTTCCGATAAGTGATTTGTCAATGTCCTTGTCATAGTCCATTGTATATTTCGGAATCTTGATTTGTGCATAAGAACCCGGGAGGAAGTCCATATGTTCGCCTTTAGGCAAGGCTACGATAAACTCTTTGATGAATGTTGCAACATTCTTGTTGGAAATAACCTCGCATTCCCACTCTTTGACTCCCAAAACAGATTCCGGAACAATGATTTTCAAGTCGTTTTTCACTTTTACCTGACATCCCAGGTGCCAGTTGTTCTGCAGTTCCTTTCTTGAGAAATGTACTTTTTCCGTTGGAAGTGCTTCAGGACCGCCTTCTTCAATCTGTACGCGGCATTGTCCGCAACTGCCACCACCGCCACATGCCGACGGAAGAAAAATCTTTTCATTGGCAAGCGTAGAAAGCAGGCTGTTTCCGCTTGTAGTGCTGACGGTGTCCTTGTCATTGATGGTGATTTTTACGTTGCCTGACGGTACAAGGTATTTTTTTGCCACCAGCAGTATGATAACCAGAAGCATGGCAAGAACAAAAAACAGACCGGTACCGAATAAGATGGTCAGGCTATTTGTTGATAGTAATTCCATAGTCGTTCTTGTTTAGATTTTAATACCCAGGAAGCTCATGAAAGCAATTCCCATCAAACCGGTAATGATAAATGTGATGCCGATGCCTTTCAATGGAGCCGGAACATTGGAGTAGGAGAGGCGTTCGCGGATAGCTGCCAGACAGACGATGGCTAAAAGCCAGCCGAGTCCAGAGCCGAGTCCGTAGACGGTTGCTGTTCCAACGGAACCGAAATCACGTTGCTGCATGAACAGCGAAGCACCCATGATGGCACAGTTTACGGCAATCAGCGGCAGGAAGATACCCAGTGAAG
>URMA01000096.1 GCA_900548875.1 uncultured Porphyromonadaceae bacterium
CCGCTATCGCACAACATTCAATAGCCCGCAAATATGCAGCCAATCGGCCGGATGCTGACGACTATGGAAGGTTGAAAGAATTTGCCGGCAAAATTGCCGAGAAAATAAGCAAGGGGGATGCATCGGTACCTGCAATACCGGGCAACCGACCATACAGGAAAGCCGGGGCGGTAGGGCTGGTGCCTAAAGCTACAAAGGCTTGTAACGAATGCGGCCTTTGTGCTTCCAAATGCCCTGTCGGTGCCATTGACAGGAACAACCCGAGAAAGGTGGACAAAAAAACGTGTATTTCCTGCATGCGTTGCCGTTTGTCCGCATCATGCACGGAAAATCAACGGATTGCTGCTTGCCATTGTAAACAGAATGCTCAAAAAGGTCTGCTCCGTCAGAAAAGAGTGTGAACTGTATATTTGATTGACAACAGCCTGATTAGTAAAATTCCGATTTCTGGGATTGACAGATGACAGGATGCAAATGCTCTCCATTTGTGTCCTGCCATTTTTTTTATTGTCGTTAATGGTTGAAAAATAGTGAGTTGGCGGCGGATGCGTGTTGGGAAAACTTGGCGAGATATGTGTAAAAAGAAGGGAAAATTCTATCGGTGTGTTACAGAATTGTGATTTTATGTTTACCGTTTTGAGATATTTGTTCGCATCCTGCTGACTAATTTTGCCGCCGAAAAATTAATGGTTATGCGAAAGTTATTAGCGTTATTATTGTTGTTGACGGCTATTGGCGCTGAGGCCAAGGTTATAAAAGGAAAAATAAAGGATGCATCAACGGGAGAAGAAATCATTGGTGCTTATGTAGCCGTAAAGGAAGCGCCGCAGGATGGCAGTATTTCGGGTTTGGACGGCAGCTATTCTTTTGAAGTGCATCGTTCGGGATGTACGCTTGTCTGTTCTTATATCGGATATAAAAAATTTGAGAAAAAAATAACCGGCAATGAGGAATCCGTGGACATTAATCTGGTAAGTGAGGCCAATCAGTTGTCGGAGGTTGTCGTTATCGGACAGAACAGCGGACGAACGGAGGCAGCGGCCCGCGGCATCGAAAAGGAATCGATGAATGTGGTGAACGTGCTGAGTTCGAAAGCCATGGAACTGTCGCCTGACCAGACGGTGGGTAATGTGATTCGCCGCATGTCGGGTGTGACAATAGAAAGAAACAATACAGGCGAAGGCCAGTATGCCATTCTTCGCGGTATGGACAAGCGGTATAACTATACGCTCGTCAACGGGGTGAAGATTCCGAGCCCTGACAATAAAAACCGCTTTGTGCCGCTCGATATCTTCCCTTCAGAGCTGCTCGACCGTCTGGAAGTGCACAAGTCTCTGACCGCCAATTTGGAAGGCGACGGTATCGGCGGGGCTGTCAATCTGGAAATGAAGGATGCGCCGAGAGAGCGTCAGCTGACGTTCAATGTGGCAACGGGCTACAGTGCGTTGTTTTTCGACAATGATTTCCAGTCATTCCGCACATCGGATATCAACCGCAAGTCGCCGAATGAAATCAAAGGTATGGACGCTCCTGTCAGCATGAGCGACTTTACGACTTCCAACCTTCATATGACTAACAAGACGGCATTGCCCGATATGGTGGCAGGATTTTCCTATGGTGACCGCTTTTTGGACGATCATCTTGGAGTGATGGTAGCTGCAAGTTTCAACAATAGCAGCCGCGGCAAGGACAGTGAACTCCACTATCAGCCGGGTTCAACCTATACGGGTGTGACTCATCGTTTCTACTCTGAACAGCAGATGCGTCTGGGCACTCACCTGAAACTGGACTACTATCTTTCGCGCGACCATAAATTTACGCTCTATGGCGGTTATATGGATATGCGCAACGCTCAGGTGCGTGATGCAGCCAATCCGGAATGGGAAAAAATCAGAATGCGCTGGAACCGTCAGTACATTTTCAATTCAACCATGAAGGGCGAGCACGGATTTCTCTACAATCATGCGCTGAAATTGAAATGGTCGGCAGTGGCATCGAAAGCCTACAACGAAACGCCTGACAATGCGGAAATCAATCTGACAACGGCGAGCAACGGCATGCAGACCGTTTCGAGAAGCGGCACAACCCGCCGTTGGGAACACAACTCCGACCGCGACTTTGCCGGCTATGTTGATTTGTCCTATCTCTGGAAACTGACATCTGCTTCTTCGTTCAACTTTGCCGTGGGCGGAATGTTCCGCGACAAGCAGCGTACAAGTTTCTTTAATGAATATTTCTTCAGTCCGAGCGCTTCCAACCTGTCGCAGATGAGGGGTCGTGACTGGAATAACTTCGACGAAATTCAGTGGGATGTGCGCCGTTACGGTTCGTTGAGCGACCCTCTCAACTATGACGCTTCCGAGCAAATCGGTGCCGGCTACGGTTCTGTGAAATTCATTTCCGGAAAGATGGAGGCGGTGGCCGGACTGAGAGTGGAGCATACCGACCAGGGCTACTATCTGCACTACGCTACTGACGGTGCCCGCAACGAAGGCAGTCAGATTTATTACGACGTTCTGCCGGATGTGCATTTCAAATACGATGTCCACAAGAATGCAAAACTTCATGCTTCCTACTATCGCGGCATCAACCGTCCGAGCTTCTTTGAAATTGTTCCTTACAAAATCATCAATGAGGACTATAGCGAACGCGGTAATCCGGACTTGAAACATACGGTGGCCGACAACTTTGACTTGCGCTATGAATACTTCCCCGGTTCTTCCGAACAATTCATGGTAGGACTTTTCTACAAGTCCATAAAAAACCCGATTGAGTACGGTTTTGATTCAAGCGGTCAGGACTTGTACTTCACGCCGAACAACTACGGAACGGCAAGAAACCTGGGTGTGGAAATTGATGTGATGAAGTATTTCAGATGGTTTGGAGTAAAGGCCAACTATACGTTTACCAATTCAAGAATCACAACACAGAAAACGGCAATGGTGGAACAGACGGATGCCAACGGCGATGTGACAACCGTAACCCGCGAAGTGCAGCAGACCCGTCCGTTGGCAGGACAGGCAGCTCACATGGCCAACCTTTCGCTCCTTTTGCGCGACAGCAAATACGGTTGGGATGCGCAGATTGCCGGAGGATATACGGGCAAACGCCTTTCGGAGGTTTCGAAATACTACAACGACGATATTTGGGAAGCAGGATATTTTCAGTTGGACCTGTCGGTTGAAAAGACATTCAACAAGCGTTACTGCCTCTTCCTGAAAGCCAATAACCTGCTGAACAGTGAGTTGGTGCGCTACATTCCGTTCAATAGTCAGAATGAGAATTTCCCGGAAAAACTCAAACGCTGCAAAAACGGCATTCTGGAACGTACGGAACGCACGGGACAGACAATCGTCATAGGTTTCCGATTCAAATTGTAATTTATAAAATATCAAATACATTTTAACCAATAGAATTATGAAAGCTAAATCATTATTGATTGCAAGTTTGGCTGTAGTGGGTATGACTTTTACAGCCTGTGATGAAGAGCCGGGCAATCCTGGCGGAACAACCGTTGAAAATGTTGCCGGTGAAGTATCCGGTGTTTGGGAAAAAAATAGCGTGGTGAAAATCAGTGGCCATATCACAGTTCCGGAAGGAAAAACTCTGGTTGTGGAAGAAGGCGTAAAAGTGATTTTCAGCTCTAACGGTGTAGGTGTAAGCCATACTCCGATTGAATTTATAGTTGACGGTAATCTGTACACTCAAGGTACAAAGGAAAACCCTGTGCTTTTCTCAGTTGAAGAAAGCGAACGTACGGAAAGCAACGCCTTCGCAGGCTTGTGGGGCGGTATCGTCGCTACTGACAAATGTGCCGAAATGGTTATCGACAATACGATTATCGAATATACAGGCGGTGCTGTCCTGAAGGATTCTCCGTCAGCCGTAAGAGGTATCTATGAAGCAGGCGAGGACTTTGACCCGCAGATTACAACCAAGAACGTAAACGGTAAATATGTTGTGACGAACTCCGTATTGCGTTATGGCGCTTCTGATGCCATCTACATGATGGGCGGTAGCGGTATCATTGCCAACAATATCTTTGCCGGCAACGGCTACGACGGCGGTGAGGCTGTGAACGTGAAGGCAGGCTGTAAAGTGGATGTGGCTCAAAACATCATGTACAGCCCGAACACTAACGGCTTGAAACTTTCAAGCTCCGGACAGAACGACGACGGCGGCCGTGCACAGGCTCTAATCCGTGCCTACAACAACACTATCATCAATGCCGGATGGCGTCGCGACGGTGTGAAAGGCGGTTGCATCTACGTAGAAAAGAATGCTTTGGTAAGCGTGTTCAACAATATGCTTGTCAACTGTAAGTTCAAGGCTATGACTCCGTCTTGGGAAATTCCTAACAACCCGGAAGAAGGTTATGCCGATGCTTCTGTAATCGACTACAACTTCTATGTTGCCGGAAGCCCGGAAAGCACTTTGGACCAGGATGTGGCCGACGGTACTACTAACTCTTACCTTGGCTACACGCTTGAAAACGAAAAGTACAGCCCGAACGTTGATTTGCACAGCTTGGTAAGCGCTTCAGCCGGCGATGCAAACACAGACCCGAAATTCGTGAACTTCCCGTATAATACAAATGAACTGACCGGTTACATTTATGACGAAAACTGGGATTTCCATGTAGCAGCCGATTCTCCTGCATTGCAAGGTGCATACAGCGGAAATGACGAAAAAATGCAGCCTTACTTCGGCGGTGGCCTGACTGTCAACGGCAAGACATATTCATCTCCGGCTCCTCAGGCTTGGTTCGGTGCATTCGGTAAATAATCAACAATAAGCATAAGGTTAAAAAGAATTTTCAATGAGAAAAGGAATTGTAGCGGTATTGTTGTTGGGCGCTGTTTCTGTCATGGCACAGCAGCGCCTCGACAACCCCGCAATGTTTGAGGATAAACTGAATTTTTATGTAGCCAACGATTTGGGCCGTAACGGCTATTACGACCAGAAGCCTATTGCAGAGCTGATGGGAGAGATGGCCGAGGTAGTCGATCCGGAATTTGTTCTGGCTACAGGCGACGTCCACCATTTTGAAGGTGTGCAGAGTGTCAACGACCCGCTGTGGATGACAAACTATGAGCTGATTTACAGTCATCCGGATTTGATGATTGACTGGTATCCGGTTTGTGGAAATCACGAATACCGCGGCAATACGCAGGCTGTCATCGACTATTCAAACGTGAGTCGTCGTTGGGTAATGCCGTCGCTGTACTATACAAAAAGTTTTGAAGAAGAAGGAGCAACGGTCCGTGTAGTTTGGGTGGACACCACTCCTATGATTGACAAGTACCGTAAGGATACAGAGGACTATCCCGACGCTTCGAAGCAGGATTATCAACGCCAGTTGCAGTGGGTGGATTCAGTGCTGACATCTGCAACGGAGGACTGGGTAATCGTTGCCGGACATCATCCGGTGTATGCCGATACCTATAAGTCGGAAAAGGAGCGTGTAGACATGCAGAATCGCTTGGATGCCATTATGCGCAAGCATCATGTTGACATGTATATTTGTGGACATATCCACAACTTCCAGCATCTCCGCGTGAAAGGCAGCGACATTGACTATGTGGTAAACTCGGCAGGTTCGCTCGCTCGCGATGTCAAGCCGGTGGAAGGCACTGTGTTCTGCAGTGGAGAACCGGGATTCTCAGTCGTGTCGGCCGACAAAAAATCGTTGAAGCTGTTCATGATAGATAAAAAGGGAAATGTGATTCATACAATTAGCCGAACAAAAAAATAGGGTCATTTGAATCAGTGTTGCGTAGAAAGCAATGTTCTTTCGGGAGCATTGCTTTTTTTTGTGCATTCAAAGAAAAACGAGTCGGAATTTTGTGAAAAAATCGGCATATATGCCAGATTTCTTGGATATATGCCGATTTGTGTTGCCTTTGATTGTATACTAGTGTTATTCGATAATAATTTTTTCTGTTTGTCGTAATCCGTTGTTGAAAATAATATTACAGATATAGATGCCTGGTACGATGTTGTCAAGGGCATAATGAATATTGTTCTGTGAAATATCCTTTTTCAGTAGGGGTTGACCAGATAAGCCGATAATTTCAAATCCTTGAATTTCTTGGTCTGACGAGTAAACATGTAGAATATTATCACTAATATATATTTGATATGTTGGAGTAGTGTTGATATTTACAGAAGCGTTATCCTTGACCACATGTATATCATCAATTAGGAAAATGAATTTATCTTGACTTATACATTGAATTGCAATGTGTACTTTCTGATTTTTATATTCAGAAAGAGGTATTTCAATTCTTTCCCATTTTTCTGATGCTTCACGGGTTTCGCCAATTTTTACGAAATCACTTTCTTCAGTTCCGGTTGTTGAAACAAGAACATTATATGTTTCTGCACCGTATGCAGTACTTTGGCTTCTGGCAAGGAAATTCACGGATGGATTTTCGCCGAGTTGCAATTTTGGTGAAATGAGCCAGTCGTTATTGGCTTCTCCACTTTGAATGAAGAAAGATGCGCCGAACTGTTCGCCTTGGTATCCTTTTTCAAAGAAATCGGGAGCGATAGGAGTCGTTTTTTGAGGATCGAAAGCTACAAAACCGAAAGGTAAGTTCCATCCGGGCCAAGTTATAGGGAATAATGCGACACTATAGCCTCCGGTTATACCTCCGTCTTTATCGATGGATTGCCAGCGAGGATTCAAACGGTCGGTCGCAAAGTCTGTACAGAGTTCGAAATCCATGATGTACGGATCTCCCTCTTCTATGCTTTCAACAGACTTTGAGATTGTGTCATTTTCTTTATTTTCATCATTTTCGATAACTGGATATACAGTAATAGTTCTGGTACCGAGTTGTGTCAAGTCGACTTCGAAATTAACTTCAAATGATTCTTGATATGGAATGATTTTTTCAACTATATATTCATCTGCTGGCTGATTGTCAACCAAACATTTGAACTGAATATTTTCGAGCTGTTTATAACCATTGCTTTTATATATGACTTTAACAGGTTCATTATTTAGCATAAGGTTTTTATCTGCCGGAGTAATAAATTCAACTGCCTCCAAATCAATTTCTGTAGGTGCTGTATTGTCTTGGAATATAGGACGGATTCCTAACCAATGCCCCGATGTGTTGAATATTGAATCTGGATTGAAATATTCCTCATTGTACATCCAGCTTGATTTGATGTCATAAGAACCTTTTTCGTCTTTTTCATAGCATAATCCCATGTAGCTTGTACCTTTCTGTGCGACTTCGATAAAGTATTTTCCTGTTTCAACGCGAATAGGTGCAAATTCGAATGACTGGTATCCAGCATCTTTATTTCGTTCCAGATCTTTAGTCATGATTAGACGTGCAATGTTTTGTTGATCAACAGTATAAATGTTGAGCTTGAAAGGAACGTTTTGTTCTTGTTGGTCAAATGCTATTTTTACTCCGCTGATTGTGTCGGTATGGTTTATGCCGAATACTTTACCATAACCGCATGATGCTTGTTTGTCTCCAACGCTTTGGGTAAAGTTGGTGATATTGTCGAATGCATATTCATCTTTGCTGATTGAGAAGGTTCTTGTTATAGAATTGTTCTCTGGCTTTGTGTCTTCATTTTCAATTTGAATGTCGATTTTTAAGTTCACAAAATCACCAATTTTCAAATCTTGATATTGAAGAGGTATTGTATAATCGATTGTGTCATTGGCTGCAATTGTGAATGCTGGGGTTTCATATATTTTCATTTCATTTTGGAACACCGTGACAATTGCAGATTCGTCAGTTTGTCCATTATTTGCTATTCTGAGAGATTCTTGACTGTTGGGATTGACAACCTGGTCATATGGCAAAATACGGGCAAAATTGTCGGGATTAAGTGTGAGAATTTCTACATCATGTTCTTGTTTTTCGTAAACTTGTACTGCATAGAGGTCGAATGCATTGCTTTTTGTTGTCCGTATGCCTATTGCATAATATCCTTCTTTGGGAATGTCTATGTCAATTACGAGATTTTTTGTTGAAAATTCTGTATAAGCATCCTTTTCAGTGTGGATAACCTTCCACTCTGATATATCTGTATCACTGGCACCTAAGAGAATCTCAAAATCTTCTGTAATTGGATCTGGAAATCCCCAATTACCAGAACTGTATTCTATGCAAAGTTGATAAGTCTTGTTTTTCAAGTTGAAAAAACTTGAAGCCAGCAACTCATTGGGAGAAAAGGACTTGTATGTGGTGCTGTTATAAGTCCATCCTCCTTCGTTTATCGGATACCAAAATAATTCATCTTCATTTAAATCTTTAAATGTAATCGAGTAGGGAAGTGTTGCCGGTTCAATATTTCTTAGGATACTGTGGCAAGTATCATTATATTGGTATTTCTCGTTTGTTGATTGTGCAACAACTGTAACGTAATATGTACCTGGTTCAGAAAAGTCAACGGTATTATTGAAATAAATATTCTTGGATTCTTGAGGGTTTATAGTTGTTGAGATGTTTTCTGTTGTATATCCAGTTTCCTTTCCGTCTTTTTTTATGTTGAAGGCGGCCTTTATCTCATTGGTAGAACCGAAACCGTTATTTTTAAGATATATGCCTATTTTTTCAGATTGGGAATAGGGATATTTTAACTTAGGGAGAAGCATTGCTGCTGCTTCCATTTCTGGAATTTTATTGTATTGGCCATTATCAATGGTAATATTGTCTAGACTTACGCGGTTGTTGTTTGCTTTGGATTTCGCTTGGAAGGCTATATAGTATTTGCCATTTTCTGGAATTTCAAAATCGACATATGATAGAGTCCATTTGCCGATATTGAAGTTTTCATAGCTTGCGATTTTCTGCATTTGTGCGATATCGTTAGTGTTGCCATATAGCACATCAAAACTTTCGGTATTGGTTTCTCCGAGTATGCCGTCTCCACCTCTGTAATGAAATTCGATGTGTGCTGTCCCTTTTTCCAGTAAAATTGGCTTTTTGGTTACAAGGTAGTCGTCGGCATCTGCTTCCACATAAGTATGGCAGCAAATATATCCGGGATTCCCGTCAAAACCTTTTTCTCTGTAACTAATCCAACTGTTGTTGTCATTGTTGTTGTCAATGACAGTCCATTGAGACTCTTCGGAATCCAAGTCATATTCTTTGGGAAAAGATTCCTTGAATGGTGGCAAGAATGCATCACTGCTGTTGTTGCTGCCAGTAACTGACAGAACGGACATAAATGCTGTTAGGAGTGTAATAGTCGTTTTCATAAAAATCATTTGAATAAAAAACTATTACAAAATACAGAATTATTTGACTGATAATCAAGCCTAATATTTTTCGAATTTATCAATTTGCCGAAAATGTAAAAAATACTATGACTTGAGAAAATGGGTGATAGTCTTTTTGTAGGCGGAAGGAGTCATTCCAATTTGCTCTTGAAACAGTTTGTAGAAAGTTGAAACGGAGTTAAATCCTAAATCTTTATAGAGTGCTTTTAAAGGATATTCTTGTGTTTGGGGATTTGATAAGATTCTTACTGCTTCTTGAATGCGATAATTGTTGATGAATTGTGTATAATTCATACCAGCTTTATCGTTGATGACTTGTGACAAGTAGGTACGGTTGGTGTTTAGTCTTTCAGCAAGTTTATCCCTTGTCAATTCGCAGTCTTTATATATTTTTTGCTCGTCCATCAGAAGGCAAATTGTATTGAATAACTGCTCGGATTTTTCATCCGATAGGGTTGATGGTTTTTCCTGGGGACGATTGAGAAGTTGTTCTTCTCTTTTTATTGCCTCTTGATTCTGACGCACAATGGCTTTATAAAGTTGATTTTTTCTATAGTAGAAATAAATGAAAATTCCGAATGAAAATAATATGAAAAAAAGTGTTGCCCATAGATATGTGTTCTTTTTGGATTCTTCTTTGAATAAACTTTCCTGAAATTCTGCATTTTGTTTGTGCTTTTCGATATTGTAGATAGTTTTTAACTCATTCATTGAGTGCTGTTTCTGTATGTTGTATACAGAGTCATACGCAATGTGGTATGCTTTATAGACTGCTAAGGCTTCTTTTGTTTTTCCTATTGCTTCATAATTAAGTGATTGGAGTTTAAGTAGATATGGATAGTATGAATTTATGTTATAATGTTTCATCTGTTTCAACGCTTTGTTGATTGTGTCAATTGATTCATTGTATTTATGTTGTGCATACAAAACATGTGAATATGAAACATATATTTCCATTAATGTTGATGCTTGGGCGTTGGCTGATTCTGCTAAGGCCATATTTAAATATTCAATGGCTTTTGAATATTGTTTTGTTTCAAGGAATATCTGTCCGTAAAGTTTATAGATAGAACTTTTTTCTTGATAATTCTCTTGTTGTGAGATTTGTTCTGCTATTTTTAGATATTCCAGAGCTTGTGTCGGTCGTTTTTTGTAAAGAAGAAAATTTGCACACTGATATGCCCCTAGGAATGTAAGTTGTTTATTTTTGTGTGCTACGGCCCAATTGTAGCAGTTTTGTGCATAATCAATTCCGGTAGTGTCTTTTAGTATCAATGCTATTTCTGCCAAATTCGATTCAATTTTCGCTTGTTTGGAGAAATCTTTTGTTTGGGTTGCAAGCATCAATCCTTTGTTGAAGAATTGTTGGGCAAGTATGTAGGAGGATTGGTTGGCATATTGTATGCCATATCCGTTGTATATGGCTAGCAATAACGTGTCGTTTTTGATCTTTTTTGCCAACTTTTCTGCTTCTTCAAGTTGTTGCATTCCGATAGCACCGTTTCCTAATAATATATTGGAAACTCCTGCATAGTGTATGGCATAAGCTTGATAATATTCGTTATTTTCTTTTTGGGCTAAAGAAAGCAGATCTGTTGATATTTGAAGAGTTTTCCGATGGTCCGATTGTTCTGTGGATTTTATGCATTGCCATTTGAGGCTGTCAAGTGTCGACTTGTTGCCATAAGAATAGTTGAAAGATAAGATAAATAAGAAAGATATGTACAATATTTTGTATTGGATATTCATATAAAGTCAATATTGAAGCCCAAATGTACAAATAAAAATGATAATAAAAAAAGGCAAGCTGTTGCGAGGGCACTGAAAAAGTAATCACAATTCAGTCCACTCTGCAGAGTAACTAAAAAT
>URMA01000097.1 GCA_900548875.1 uncultured Porphyromonadaceae bacterium
ACGGCCGACATACAAAAAATGGCGCAACCAGACCTCATCACTCAAACTGTAATCCATTCCGTTATAGATACCGAATTCAGCTCCGAACGGAATCTTTTTTGACTGATAGGACCCCTTGACGCCAATGTCAAACACGTTACCTACCTGCTTGGCAATGAAAGAGCGGTTGGCAAAAAGTCGAACATGAGGAGAGCGCGCGGCATCAATTGAGATGGGGACACGAAACTGTCCGGCCGTCACCTTGAATTCATCACCTATATGAAATCGTGTGTATATATCGTGTGTTCTAATTTTCCCTTTCTCACTTAAATTGATTTCAGCCTTATAGTCCAGGAAAGGTGCCAGCCAACCTTTCACTCCCACGCGGGCATCGCGAACCTGGAAACGGGCATTCTTCACGTCGGTCTGATATTCATACTTTGCACGCAACGTACCGCAGACTTGCGGAATGTAGGAAAATTCCTTTTCTTCTTGCGAAAACGCAGAAGATACAAACCCTAAAACGACTAAACTTGTCAGTAGAATTTTTCTCATAACGCATATTTTACTGAGCGCAAAGTTAATCATAGTATTTTTGCAGGATATAACAAATTTGTAACAATGTTACAAAAGTTATAGGATGTAAAAATCATTCACGAAACACAAACAATATGAGGCATTTCCCGCTAAAAAGAGAAGTGCATGGCGATGCGTACGCCGCTCTTGTCGATACCGGGATTGTCGCGATAGGTCAGACGCCAAACGTAGTCCACCCGCAGAATCGTGAAGATATTGTCGATACCTGCCGACAATTCCATATAAGGGACTTTATCCATCGGCTGGCAAATGGCATTGAGCGGGAATCGGAACAAGTCGTTGTTGTATTTCGGATTGTTGCGGTTGCTCCACGAGCCGTAAAGACCTTTGAACGATACCACCTCCCGAAGCTTCAGATATTTTATAAGGGGAATCCGGTTGAACAAGGCACCGTTGGCCCAATACGTGATGTCCCACGACAGATACTGATCGTTGACAAATTCCATCGCATTCATCAAAGCATACGATTCCGGTTGAATCGTATAGGCAAGATTGGCGTTCGGCAGCAGTAAATCGGGGAATGACACTTGGCTCCACACTTTCCCTGCCTTCAAAATAATGTCGGTATATCCGAATGCCGAGAACCAGAAACGCTTCTGCACACTGAATTCCGTCTTGTTGACCGTGTTCCGGCTACCCAAAAATCCTTTAGGGCTGTAAGTCTGTGTCAAAAGAAAGACGGGAGCATCCAAATTGATGGGGATACGCGAGAAGCGGGCATCGTAGAATTTTTCGCCCGGAGCATAGCGCAAAGTAAGGTTGACCGATGCCTGGCTGTAGTTTTTGAACCAGTTCCCGTATCCGTCGATGAATGGCAACCAGGGAGTTGCCTCTTCAATCTGATGCTTCAAATTGAGCGCAAAAGAGAATCCGCTGAGAAACTCATGCTTATATTCCAGTTCCGTCAGACGACGATATACCACCTTGTCGTTTTTCTGCCGTTTCCATGCCACAAATATATTGTCCATATTCGTAAACATATACTGCTGGCCAAGCTGGTCGATGTCATACTTGTGGTGCAGACGCAACGACTTTATCGGGAACTCTTTGGCATGATACTTTTTGTCGACAAACGAATACTCGAGCTCACCGTCATATTTAAACACATTGTCGCGCGTTCCATAGGCCACATAGCCTTTGGCAAACAAACGCTTGTTGAGGTTGGCCGTAGTCATGCCGCCCACCCTCAAACGGACACCTTCCACAGTGTTGCCGCTGATAGTCGTATTCATTGGACCGAAATCGAACTTGCTCACCTCCTGTGAACCCGTCGGGATATACCCTGACACCAGAACAGATATCACCTTTTCAGTCCAATAGAACACCGGAACCGAACGCAACTGCGCCAGCAGCTTTTCTATGGAGTTTTCATTTTTCTTAATCGGGACCATACGGTGTTCCTGCCAATACTCGTCAGGCATGAATCGGGCATCGGCGAGTTCTACGACCTTGCCTTCTGCGTGGAACACAGAATCCGTAGCCGGAGCCTCAAACGAATAATTCCGATAGTTGGTATTTTTTCTCGCATACAGGCCCTGAGTTCCGGGCAATATCGAAAATTCCACCGTCATGTCGTCCTTCGTCTTCAGTCTGCTGCCGTCGGGAGCTTTCACAAAATCCTGCTCAATCAGCATGTTGTCGACATAATTCAAATTGATGGCTTTCGGCACATTCAACTTTACTTTTTTAATGAACAGGGTTGTATCATTTTCAGGAACATACAGACGACCAAGAAAGCCGAACGTGCGGTTGTTGAACGGAGAAAAGCTCAATTCAATGCAGCGTACGCCGTCCACGTCAATCGTATCGGTCAAATAATATTTGTAGAAATTCGTACCGAATCTCGACAGCGGACTGACAAAACGGTTCTGAAGGATGGCTATGTTATTGTCAAAGATGTCCACTTCCCGGAAAACGTCCTCCACAAAAGTCTTCACGCTTTCCTCGTCAAAGATTTCGTCGACTCCTGCGTGCTTGACACCCGTGATGAATTCCTTTTCCGAATGAGGCGATTTGCGATAATAGTTATTGGAAAATTTTTCCGTGACCGACACATTCAGAATAGGCTTGCCCGACACTTCGGATGTATCCAGATAGTCGAACACGAACTTGAATTTCTTGAAGAGCCACTTGTCTTTCTGTTTTTCGGAAAAATCGTTCAGTGCAAACGTCGTCTTTTCGTATTTGTCGTAAGAGCAGTAATCATGATTCTTCGGATCGTACATCTGACGTCGGGCTATCAACTTTTCCACAAAAGCGACAGCCGGATTGTTCTTTTTCGAATAGGCTTCCTTGCCCGGCTTGACGACAACTTCCTTCAAAGCCACCCCGGTAGGCACCAATTCAATAAGCAATTCGTTGTCATGGCCTTTGTCAACAAAAATCTCCTTGGGCGTATAGCCCATCGTTGAAACACGTACATTAATAAAATTTACCTTGGTGGTCAAATCGAACGAACCGTTCTCGTCGGTCTGCACCCCAAAGTCCGACCCTTTGAGAAACACCGCCGTGAAAGGTAATGGCTCACGGGTAAGCGAATCCACCACAAGGCCTTTGATATGAGTAGGAACCACAGGCTTTTGAGCTGACATGTCAGCCCATCCCAAGCCTATGAACAGAATTCCTAAAACAACCAATTTTATCAATTTTCTCTCAATATTCATACATAGCCACCTTTATGTGCTTGTTAATTTTTTCCGTTATGCAAAGTTAAAGACTTTTGTCCATATCTTTTTTTCCTTAATTTCGCAAAAAATATTCTATTTGATTTGCTAATCTTATTATAGTAGTCATGTCCATTGAAATAGAGCACAAATATCTCACAAGCAACGATTCTTATAAAGAAATGGCTGTCAGCCGACAACGAATCAGCCAAGGCTACCTCTCACGCGACAAGGAACGGACTGTCAGAATCCGCATAAAGGACGAAAAAGGGTTCATCACAGTTAAGACACGCAACATCGGGGATGCCCGCAACGAATTTGAATACGAAATTCCTTTTGCCGATGCCGAAGCACTTTTGAAAGTATGCCTGCCACCTGTCATCCAAAAGACGCGTTACCTGGTACCGTTCGGTAATTTCTTATGGGAAATCGACGAATTTGAAGGCGCGCTCGAGGGCGTTACACTGGCAGAAATCGAATTGCCTGACAGCGACACCCGCTACCCTCTCCCCCCTTTTGTCGGTGAAAATGTAACCGGCAAGCCGGAATATTACAATTCAAACATACACCGGCTCGCCAAAGGCTATTCTAACGAAGGTCAAGACTGACCACATTTTCCACATGATGGGTATGGGGGAACATGTCGACCGGCTGCACCTCCCGCACCCTATATTTGACATCCAACAGCGCCAAATCGCGAGCCTGTGTCGCTGGATTGCAACTGACATAGACAATGCGTTTCGGAGCCGCATTCAAGATTACGTTAACGACATCCTCGTGCATTCCGGCACGGGGAGGGTCGATGATCATCACATCGGGATGGCCATGTTCAGCCACAAAACCGTCGGTAAGCACATCTTTCATATCGCCCGCATAGAAAAGCGTATTTTCTATGCCGTTCACTTTGGAATTGAGTTTGGCATCCTCGATGGCTTCCGGCACATATTCGATTCCTACCACCTGACGAGCCTGACGGGCCACGAAATTGGCAATCGTTCCCGTACCCGTATACAGGTCATAGACAAGTTCATTTCCGGTCAGTTCTGCCATGCGGCGGGCCACCTTATATAATTCATAGGCCTGAAGCGAATTTGTCTGATAAAACGATTTCGGACCGATACGGAATGTCAGTCCCTCCATTTCTTCATTTATATAGTCACGGCCACGGTAGGTAATCACTTCCTGGTCTCCAATCGTGTCGTTCACTTTCAGGTTGACCACATACAGCAGCGACGTGATTTGCGGGAATTTTTCAGCGATGGCCGACATAACATCTTCAATCGCCACCATATTGTTCTCGCCAAACACCACGATAAGCATCACTTCTCCAGTGCTGGCAATACGCACCATCAGCGTACGCATCAGTCCGTTTTGTGCTTTCAAATCATAAAAAGTATAGCCTTTTTCCAAGGTATACTGACGGATAAACAGACGCAATTCGTTGGACAAGTCGTCCTGCAACCAGCACTTCTTTATATCAAGCACCTTGTCGAACGCACCGGGAATGTGGAAGCCAAGCGCGTTTCTGTCGGGAAACTCCTTGCCGCTTCGCAAATCTTCAAACGTAATCCAGCATTTATTGGAAAACGTGTACTCCAGCTTGTTTCGGTAGCAGGTAGTTTGCCGCGAACCCAAAATAGGATTGATTTCAGGCAACTCCACTTTGGCAATGCGGGTCAACGCATCGCACACCTGCTTGCGCTTATACATCAGTTGGTCCTCATAAGGAATATGCTGCCATTTACATCCGCCACAAACGCCGAAGTGTTCACACATCGGTTCTACTCTCCGCGGCGACGGCTCTACCATACGGACAATGTGTCCTTCCGCATAGCTACGTTTTTTCTTGTCAACTTTGACGTCAACAATGTCACCGGGCGCACCAAAGGGAACAAAAAGTACCATATCGTTCACTCTGGCAAGACTTTTGCCCTCTGCCGCCACATCTGTTATCTGTACGCCCTCCAATACGGGCAATTCTTTTCGTTTTCGTGCCAATTTACTTTCGTTTTGATATTAACAAATCCCTTGCAAAGTTACGTATTTATTATTTTACTTTCGTAAAACCCGAAAAATAAATAACATTTCTTTCATTTTTCTCATTATAAATTTTCCAGTTCAACTGAATTCATTTATATTTGCATACCATTGAAAAATTTGAAACTGAATTAATTTGAAATTGTATTATATAACTAACACTTAACCTCATTAAAGAATGAAGCGAATTTATACTTTCGGTAACGGCCAGGCAGAAGGACGTGCCGATATGAAAAACTTGCTCGGTGGTAAAGGTGCAAACCTTGCTGAAATGAACCTTATCGGGGTTCCAGTTCCTCCGGGTTTCACTATCACAACTGAAGTCTGCACAGAATACAATACTCTCGGCCGCGAAGCCGTTGTAAAACTTCTTGATGAAGACGTTAAAAAATCTGTGGCTCACATTGAAAAACTTACCGGCAACAAATTTGGCGATGCAACCAATCCTCTTTTGGTTTCTGTTCGTTCAGGTGCTCGCGTTTCCATGCCGGGTATGATGGATACAGTCCTTAACCTTGGTATCAACGATACTGTTGTTGAAGCATTGTCAGCAAAATCAGGCAATCCGCGTTTCGCTTGGGACAGCTACCGCCGTTTCGTTCAGATGTACGGTGATGTTGTTCTTGGCATGAAACCGAAATCAAAACAGGATATTGATCCTTTCGAAGAAATTCTTGAAGCGGTTAAGGAAGAAAAAGGCGTTAAGAATGATACAGAACTTACGGTTGACGACTTAAAGGGACTTGTTGTTAAATTTAAGGCTGCCGTAAAGAAAAGCACAGGAAAAGATTTCCCGGAATCTGCTTGGGAACAACTTTGGGGTGCCATCTACGCTGTATTCGACAGCTGGATGAACGAACGCGCTATCCTCTACCGTCGCATGAACCAAATCCCGGAAGAATGGGGAACTGCCGTTAACGTGCAGGCAATGGTTTACGGTAACATGGGCGAATCTTCCGCTACAGGTGTTGCCTTCACTCGCGATGCTGCTACTGGTGAAGACATTTTCAATGGTGAATATCTTATCAACGCACAAGGTGAAGACGTTGTTGCCGGTGTACGTACTCCGCAACAAATCACAATCGAGGGTTCTCGCCGTTGGGCTGCTCTCCAGGGAATTTCGGAAGAAGAACGTGCTTCCAAATATCCTTCTTTGGAAGAATCCATGCCGGAATGTGCTAAGGAACTTATCGAAACTCAACAGAAACTCGAAGACTACTTCAAAGATATGCAGGACCTTGAGTTCACTATCCAAGATGGTAAACTCTGGCTGCTCCAGACACGTAACGGCAAGCGCACCGGTGCTGCTATGGTAAAGATTGCCATGGATATGCTCCGTGCCGGCGAAATTGACGAAAAGACAGCGTTGAAGAGAATGGAGCCGCAAAAGCTCGACGAACTCCTCCACCCGATTTTCGACAAGGACGACTTGAAACGTGCCGTAACTGTTGCTAAAGGTCTGCCGGCTTCTCCGGGTGCTGCAACAGGTCAAATCGTATTCTTCGCCGACGATGCTGAAGCATGGGCCGAAATGAAGAGAAAAGTTGTCATGGTTCGTATCGAGACTTCACCGGAAGACCTCCGCGGTATGACAGTCGCTCAAGGTATCCTGACAGCTCGTGGCGGTATGACATCTCACGCTGCCGTTGTTGCCCGCGGTATGGGTAAATGCTGTGTATCAGGTGCCGGCGAAATCAAGGTCGACTACAAAGAGAAGACAGTTGAAATGGGCGGTAAAGTTTACCACGAAGGCGACTGGATTTCTTTGAACGGTTCTACAGGTGACGTTTACGACGGACAAGTTCCGACCGTTGACGCTGAACTTTCAGGCGACTTCGCTGCTATCATGAACCTTGCCGACAAGTTCACAAAGGTTGACGTACGTACGAATGCCGACTCTCCACGCGATGCTTTGGTAGCCCGCAAATTCGGTGCTAAAGGTATCGGTCTTTGCCGTACAGAACACATGTTCTTCGAAGGCGAACGCATCAAGGCCATGCGCGAAATGATTCTTTCAAGCACAACAGAAGGCCGCCGCATTGCTCTTGACAAACTTCTTCCGATGCAACGTGCAGATTTCAAGGGTATCTTCGAAGCAATGGACGGACTTGGCGTGACTATCCGTCTGCTCGATCCTCCTTTGCACGAATTCGTTCCTCATCAGCTGGCTACTCAAAAGGAATTGGCTGAGGAAATGGGCATTTCCGTTGAAAAGGTGAAGAGCATCTGCGACTCTTTGGAAGAATTCAACCCGATGTTGGGTCACCGTGGTTGCCGTCTGGGCAATACATATCCGGAAATCACAGAAATGCAGGCTCGCGCCATCATCGAAGCAGCTATCGAATGTAAGCAAAACGGCATCGACGTTCATCCGGAAATCATGGTTCCTCTCGTAGGTGTTGTGAAAGAATTGGAAATGCAGAGCGAAATCATCAACCGTACAGCTCAAAAGGTATTCGAAGAAAAAGGTACTTCTGTAGCTTACAAGATCGGTACAATGATTGAAGTTCCGCGTGCAGCATTAGTTGCTGACCAAATCGCAAAATACGCCGACTTCTTCTCTTTCGGTACAAACGACTTGACACAGATGACATTCGGTTACTCTCGCGACGATGCTCCTAAGTTCTTGAAATATTACAAGGAACTGGGTATCATCAAGACTGATCCGTTCGAAGTGCTCGACCAGGAAGGTGTAGGACAACTCGTTGAAATGGGTACTCGCAAAGGCCGTTCAACAAAGGCCGACCTCAAGGTTGGTATCTGTGGCGAACACGGTGGTGAACCTTCTTCTGTGAAGTTCTGCGCTAAGCTCGGCATGAATTACGTTTCCTGCTCACCGTTCCGTGTGCCTATTGCACGCGTAGCAGCCGCACAAGCAGCAATCGAAGACTAATCTTGTATAATAACTATATTTTAGGCTGTAACAAATACCATCGTTACAGCCTAATTTTTTTCTTTCACATAATTGTCAAAAAAGTCTTTCCGAAAACTAATAACACAAAATGTATCCCAAATCACAAAAAAAATTTAGCTACAAACTTAACGAAGATAATGCAACCGACGAAAAGCAGCACGTACCTGTTCCTCAAAATAACAAAATGAAGGTAACCTGCGAAGGCTATCCAATTGCACATTTTTACCAATTTGCTCATATAATTCAGCAATTCCAATCATATCTCTTCTCCGTTTTGTTCTCCCTGAGCTTGCTCTCCTAATAGCCTCCTCAATAACCACTTTTGGGTCTGCATATGTTTCTGGATTTTTTTCTATTCCCAATTCCTGATCATGCATTTTTTGCGCATCAATAAATTTTTTTAAAAGCTGAGTATCAGCCAACATCCATGCCTCTATCATTCTTATAGGAATCACTGGAATAATTTCCTTACAATACTTAGTCTCATCCTCATCCTTTAGAGCCTTTAACAACGGACTAAAACTATACAACATTACATCATCAATATTCTTATCATCAGCATCACGATGTACGCACAAAATAGAGATACCATAATCATCAAATCCCTTTCTTGATGCATCCATTATCATTGGGACAAAGTCTTTTTTGGCAACCTCTATACACTGAATATCTAATATTTCAATATCATTTGGACACTCAAAAGCGACATCATCAAAAGTCCTTTTTATAACATCAGTCAAAAAGCGAACATCTGTCGGGCCTTCAGTATGTAATCCAATAACTAATTGTTTCATAATTTAACCCCTTCCTGATTTAAATAACGTGCGGCATCAGCTACAGTCATCTTTATATCAGCCTCTGAAAATGAATATTGCAAATTCTTCGTCAAAGGCACCATTTTACTAACACGCAGTTTCCGCTTAACATTTTCCTTTGTTATCAATTTAGTTGTAAGTTTTGAAAACCAAATACTTACAAATACATCCTCATCATTGAAATGAGAAGCCAATACGCGAAGAAACACAGGAGAGTGCGTATTTACTATTACTTGACGCAATGTATCCCCTTTTTCAAACGATGTACTTAAAGCACGCAATAATTCCACCATAGTAGAAATACGAAATGGATGAATACCATTCTCTGGCTCTTCAAAACAAAGCAATCCCCGATATTTATCATCATACAACAATATACACAAACTAAGCAAACGAAGTGTTCCTTCAGAAAGAACACGAGATGTAAAGAACTTACCATCCTCATTTTTTAAACGAATCAGAAACTGCTTATTTGCAACGTCATCTAACACATCTACATCTGTAAATTCAGGCAAGAAAGAATTCAGTTTGAAAGAAATTAACTGCAAATTATAAGCATCATCTTCTTTTATTCGATATAGAGCAGCAGCCAAATTCTCACCACTATGCCCAATTCGATCATCCAAATTAATCTCATATTTTGTAGGCTCGCGAAGAACTTCAGGATTAAGCTGCATAAAATTCCAATTACTAATCTCTTTTTTAGCAGCTAGCACATGGGGAAAATCAATGGACACTGCACTACCCAAAACTGTTTGATTTACAGCATTTGCTAAAGCAGCTTTTCCTCCTTGTCTACCATCTTGACGTATTCGAATAGTGGTAATACCATTTATATGGTCTGTATAAATATAAGGTTTCGAACTACCCCCACTTTGTGAACTTTTCCATATCTGTTTATTTTTCTCTCCGAGATATTTTTTCGCCCACTTATCATCGTCTGTATTAATTTTGGTCAAATATTCATATTCTACAACCAATTCCTCAAACCCTTTACCATTTTCTTTCCGAGCAATAGTTAATTCATAACGAAGTCGTGGCGTTTTTATTTCACACTGTCCGCCCCAATTATCAACAACATTTCTTTCCACTAGCAATTCAACAGCAAAACGCATTTTGCGAGCAATTACTCCATCACCATATTGAGTAAACAATTCCTTTACATCTCCTCTCAAATTTTTATACGAAAAAGCCGTACGCAAATCCATTACAGCCAAATTAGAAAGAAGATGCAATGCATCAAACAAATTACTTTTTCCAGACGCATTTGTTCCTGCAATGACTGTAAATGGCGTAAATTCCATCTGAAAATCCGAAAACGACTTAAATCCGTCAATTTCTATTTTAGTTATCATATCAAATACTTTTTTCAATCAATCCATATAAAAATTTTATTCATTTCATCTGAAATATTTTCAATTCTTTACTGCGAAGATAGTATTTTCCATGTACAAGCACAACTCTTTGCCGTCTTTTCATTTTGAATTCCTTCTCAATTTTTATTTCATCTATTTTTACTATAAAATAACATAAGTTTGAAATAAAATCAGAATACAGCAGATATGCAAAGGAATATATTGCTGTCCGATAAAAATTTTGCAAAAGTATAAAAATAGGGCTGACATCATTT
>URMA01000098.1 GCA_900548875.1 uncultured Porphyromonadaceae bacterium
GTAAAATAGTCCTATTTTTTCCAATTTGCTATTGGAATTTCCATAAGAATAGATAGTGAAAGTCGAGGGCAGAAAACCAAACTTGTTTGAGTTTTATGCTGAGACGCATCCTATCTTCTGCAAAGATAATGAAAGTCGAGGGCAGAGACAAATCGAAGACGTAGTTTTCAGATTTGTCTCTGCCGAGGTGCATCCTATTTAATTTAAAGATAACGAAAGGTTAATATTAGACAGAAGAACAGAAGTACAAAATTTTTCTTGACAGTCAATTTTAAAATCTGTTCATTTGTTCTTCTGTCAAGATATAAAGAAAGATGAACGGAGGGGCGAGTGAAAACACCGTTTTCAAGGTTTCTCAGATGTTGTTGTGCTGATTCTTTCTGCCGGAGTGTGCTGTTTTCTGTTGTTTCTTAGAAAATCGTGTGTAATCAAAACGAAATTGCTTTTTCCCTGTAAAAACGATAAAATTTGTGTGGATTATAATTTGTTGAATTTTAGCGTCATATATTTGTGCTTGAAGTCGTGGATGAAAAAATGTGCCGGAAAAATTTGCAGATTTAAAAAAATCGTCGTACCTTTGCAACGCAATCGCGAAAACGATAGCACAAAATAAAGAATCGGGCGTTTAGCTCAGCTGGTTCAGAGCATCTGCCTTACAAGCAGAGGGTCGGCGGTTCGAATCCGTCAACGCCCACGAAAGAGAGGTCGCAAGTTGATTGCGGCCTTTTTTCTTTTCCCTTTTTTCTCGGCCGCAGAGAGCAATGTTTTTGCGTAAAAAACTTGAGTATTGGGTTGAAGATATGAGCCTGCTCATAGCGTAGTCCGGCAGAGGCTTGATGCTGATGGGCGTTGGTCTATGTCGAAAATTGATTTTGGTATGGCATGATATTGCATAGCAGCGCCGGCTTGTCACTGTCTGTGGCAAGCCGGCGCGTTTGTGTTTGGTCAATTTTTAATCGATGTAGCCTGAAACCTGGAATTGGATGCCTCCTTTTCCGGTTATCTGTTTGTAGAGAATTGCTCCAAACTGGAACAGGGGCTCTCCTTTGATGATAACCTTTTCGGCATAGCGGGGAAGCCTCGGCACTACCATTCCGACATGCGGACGGACAACTTCATAGACCGACGGTTCGCATTCGATGTAGTAAACACCGTCGTCGTACCAGTAGTCATGTTTGTCGTATTTTATCACAACGGCATTTGCCGGGTGTTTCTTGACTTTAGTGCCAACTTTTATTACGACGGGTTTTTCCTTCTTGGCTTTCTTCGCTTTTTTAGGTTTCTTGTGTTTCTTGTCCTTTTTAGGGCCTTTATTGGCGATTACTACTTTTGTAGTCGACGGAGCGGGAGAAGGGGTAAGTCGTGTTGCGGCTTCCACTGGCATGCAGCTTGCCAGTACGAGAATAAGGCAGGTTAATAAAGCAGGTGTTTTCATAATTTTTTCGTTTTAGTTGTACGTTGCTAAGATACGAAAAATTATGATATGCGGTGATATATTTGGCCCGTTTGAGTACGAACGTAACGGTTTTGGTGGCAAACGTAAAGTGGGCGGTTACAGAATGTCGTGATTGTGGCTGTGCAGAATGCTGCTCTGCGCAAGATAGTCCTGCTTTTCGGCATAGATGAACAGAACACTGCCTCCTTTGATGGCATCGATAATCGGGCGTGTCAGCGCGCGCGGAAGGGCAGGGCAGCCGAAACTTCTGCCGAGGCGTCCGCTTTTTGCCACTTCGGGATTGGCATAGTCGGCTCCGTGTACAACAATGGCACGGCTTCGCGCCTGGTCGTTCACGCCCTTTTCCAGCCCGTCGAGGATAAGCGAGTAGCCGTTACGCCCCTGGTAGGTGGTTCCCGTAAGGTAGAATCCCAAGGAGCTTTTCAGCGAGCCGTTTTTGTTGGAAAAGGAGGTGGCATATTTGCCTCCGCTGTTTTTTCCGTGGGCAACCACTGAAGAGTAAAGCAGCTTTTTGCCTTCCATGTCGAACACGTACAGGCGTTTTTCGGTCGACGGCTTTGAGAAGTCGATGAGTGTCAGAACCGGCCTTTTCTTGTTCTGTATTTTTTCGTATCCTTCCACAGCCTGTTCAAATGCGGTATAGTTTACAATGCTGTCGAGGTGCATTTCATGAAAAAGCCGTTCGTAACGGGTGGTTTCCGTAGAGTCGCACGGCGTTTCGGCAACGACGGTTTCCGCCTTGCTTTCAATGAGCCATGTCAGTGGCAAAAGAAGTGTAAATAATGTGAGAAAAATTGACCGCATTTTTTTTCGTATCCTGAAATCGGTGCAAAGTTACGCTCAATTTTTCTTCGGTGGAATGGGTTATATCGTTAAAAATCAACAAAAAAGCTTGATTTATTCAATCACGACAATCAATGTCCGTTCGGTCGGCGCCCATTCGTAGATGAACTGTGCATGCGATGTGGCGTTGCGTACGCACATGTGCGATTTGGGGACAGTGCCCAGCGACCAACTGTATTCTATGATTCCCGTTTGAGGCAGGTTGGTCGGCACACCGTGGATGTAGGCTCCGTTCGTGAAGCGGCTGGCAAACGGTGCTTCACCGCCCAGTTCCGTAGAGCCGTCCTTGAGAAAGAGCATCTGCTTTTTCTTTTCCTGTAGCAGGAACACGCCCAGCGGTGTCTCCTGTGCGTAGGGCGGAGCATGGCGTCCGGTTGTGGCCGGATTCATGCTGAGTATGTCCCATTTTCCCCTCGATTTCCTTTCCAGTGTCGTGATGTTCTGGTCGATGCGGTCGACGACGATGACATGCGAAAATTCCACCTTCCCCGGCAGATGTTTCAGATAGCGGCGCGTAACGAGCCATTCTTTGCCCGTGTTGACCGGCTGTATCCGCCAAAAGTTGCCGGTGGTGTCGTTCAGCCACACAATCGAGCCGTCGCGGCCGTAGCGGACGGGGGTGACGGTGTCGTTCAATCCGTAAATGGGAACTGACTGGTAGCGTTCTACTCCGAGGGTGTCGGAAATGCGCGTATATTCATTTCTGACAAAAGTTTTCACGAGCGGTGCTTCGCCATAACGGTTTTTATAGTTTCGCATGACGGCCCATCGCATTTTGTCGCTTTGCATGTTTTCAATGTCGGCAAGATACTGCTTGATCTTTTCCCATTTGAACGAGCGCGTTGTGTCGCGGTAGGGATAGACGTCATCCAGCGTGTATTTGTCGAATTCGAGATTCTTTGTGAGCGTTATTTCTTCCGGGGTCAGTGGCTTTACGAGCGGTACGGCCGGTATAACCGGCTGTGGTTCGACCGGCTCCGGGGTAGGGGTGACAGTGGGGGTGTCTGTGCAGGCGTATATTAATAAGGTGTAAAAAATTGAAAGTGCTTTGGCAAATTTCATAATTTCTTCGGTGATTGTGGTTATGGCTTGTCTTGCGAATATAGGTAAAAATAATCAGAAAAACAAATATATAAGTGGTTTGTTTGCAAATATATAGGTGATTGTGGAAAGTTGTGTTGCCGTTTGTTCGTTGTTTCCTGCCATTTGTGGCATTTTGCTTGAAAATTCAGGTTTGGTTACAAGTTGTAAGCCACATTGTGGCGTTCGTTGATTCGTTGTGAAGAAAACTTTATAAAATAGTTACAGAATGTAATTATATAAACATGTTATACAGCATATTTTTATAGCGAGGTTGATTTTATTTACGAAATGACAGTAAAAAACCATAAAAAATTTTGTCTATTTCCTAAAAAAACATTTACTTTGTCTTAAAACAGTAGTGATTGACACTGAGAAAACACTGTTTTTGACTTGGTGAATTGAATGTAAATGTTAAAATTATAATAACCTGTCTAAAAAAACACTTTATTTTAACGCTTATGAGAAAAAAACATGTATTATGCGTCGCACTTTTCCTTGCGTTGGGTTGCCCTACATGGTCAGGCAGTCAATTGGCTGCTCAGACTACGGCTTCTCAGGTACAAGCCGGAAAAGTCAGTGGTGTTGTTACCGACAACAACGGTGATCCAGTGATTGGTGCATCCGTCATGATTAAAGGTACAAACACCGGAGTCGTTACAGATGTGAACGGACATTATGTTTTGCCAGCAAAGGCCGGCCAAACTATCGTGGTATCTTATGTGGGCTTAGGCCAACGTGAAGTACGCGTAACATCCAACAAGCATGTCTATGATGTGAAATTGTCGAGCACGACAAATTTGGACGAAGTTGTAGTAACCGCATTGGGCGTATCCCGAGAGAAAAAGTCGTTGACTTATGCAGTCGATGAAATTGACAGCGAAGAACTTTTGAAAAACAAGTCAACCAACGTGTTGAACTCTCTTTCCGGTAAGATTGCTGGTGTGAACATTACCCAAGGTTCAGGTGCAGCCGGTGCCGGTACGCAAATCATCCTTCGTGGTGGTACATCATTGGAACGTGATAACCAACCGTTGTTCGTTGTCGATGGCGTTATCTATGATAACTCTACATCATCTGTCGGTAACTCCGCATTCGACGGTATGACAACTACCGCTACAACCAACTCTAACCGTGTGATGGATATCAACCCGGAAGATATCGAAAGCATGTCAGTGCTGAAGGGTCCGGCTGCTGCCGCTCTTTATGGTTCTCGTGCTTCTGCGGGTGTCGTTATCATCACAACTAAGAAAGGTCAGGAAGGCGCCGTTGAAGTGAACTTGAATGCCAAGTACAACACTTCATGGGTAAAGAATCTTCCTTACGCACAAACAAAGTACGGCCGTGGCTACTATGAAGAAAGCGGTTCGTACAATGATTATTCAACTCAGTCTTGGGGTAAATTGCTGGACGGCTCAACACCGGTTTACGACAATATTGGCGATTTCTTCCAGCAAGGCGGTGCCTGGGATACCAACTTGAGCGTATCCGGTGGTACAAAGAACAGCACGTTCTTCCTGTCAGGTTCATACTATGATCAGGACGGTATCATCCCGACAACCGGCTATCAGAAGGCTACTTTCCGTTTCAACGGTGAACAAAAATTCAAGATGTTCACATTTGGAGCAAGTGCAGCTTACTCTCAGGCCAACACTGACAAGACTTTGACATCAGCCGGTCTTTACGGCTCAGGCGGTACAGGTTCTATGAACTCTGTTTACACTTGGGCTCCGACTGAAAACATGAAACACTGGTTGAACGAAGACGGTTCTAAATATCGTATGTTCGAAGGTCGTCAGAACCTGGAAGACGATGTTGAAAACCCGTACTGGATTTTGAACCGTTATAAAATGACGGATGAAACAGAGCGTTTCACGGGTAACTTCTCCATCAAGGCCGACGTTACCGACTGGTTCTGGATTTCCTATCGTATGGGTGTCGATAGCTATACTACGGAAAACCGCAATATCATCGGTGAAAACAGTGCCGTTAAGGTAGAATGGCAGGATGGTATGATGAGTGAAAACTCACTCCGCTACCGTTACTTGTCATCCAACTTGATGATGAACTTCAACAAGCAGTTCGGTGACTTCGGTACAAACTTGTTGATTGGTACATCTACCGACGATATCAAGTCTGTAACTAACTATCGTATGGGTTGGAAGTTTGAAGTTCCTGAATTCTATTCATTCAGCAACGTCTTGGCTACTAACTCCAAATTCCAGGAATCAACTTCACAGCGCCGTTTGGTTGGTCTTTACGGTGAACTTCGTTTGGACTGGCGCAGTGCATTGTTCTTGACAGTTACAGGTCGTAACGACTGGACATCCACTCTTCCTGTCGACAACCGTTCTTACTTCTATCCATCAGTGGGTGGTGGCGTTGTATTCACAGAATTCATGCCGAAGAACGATATCTTCACATTCGGTAAGGTTCGCGCATCTTGGGCTCGCGTAGGTAAGGATGCTGCTGCATACGTTACCAATACTTATCTTTGGGATGTTCGTACATATCTTGGCAACAAGTCAGGTGTCGGTCAAAGCTGGCAACGTGGTAACCCATATTTGAAACCGGAAATCACAGAGTCAACGGAAATCGGTCTTGAAATGCGTTTCTTGAAAGATCGCTTGCGTGTTGACTATGCATTCTATACTAACAACTCTTACAACCAGATCATGACTCCGCGTCTGTCACAGACAACTGGTTTCATTCTTCTGTCAGTCAACGCAGGTGACGTTTACAACAAGGGTATGGAACTTTCTATCAGCGGTACTCCTGTTCAAACAAAGGACTGGACTTGGGAAACTGGTTTGAACATGTACGGCAACCGTGGTACGGTTGACAACCTGATGGACGGTGTTGATATCCTTTATGTAACAGACGTACAGGTTGGTAATGCAAAGGCTGCATCTTTCAACGGCGGTAACTTTATGGCTATTTCCGGTTCTCAATGGAGCCGCACTCCGGACGGAAAGGTAATCCTTAACGATTCTTACATGCCGAAGACCGACGGTAAGACAACTTACGAAATCGGTAACCGTGAACCGAAGTTGCAAGGTGGTTGGAACAACACTGTAACTTGGAAGAACTGGTCATTCAACATGTTGTGGGAATTCCGTTTTGGCGGTCACGTATATAACGGAACTCAATATGCTATGACAAATGCAGGTTTGAGCAAGCTGACTGAAAACCGTGAATCTTTGACAATCACCGGTGTTCAGGAACAGGCTGACGGAACTTATAAGGATGTAAGCAAGACATTCACTGCTGAAGGTACATACGACTTGAACGGTGCTCAGGTTTCTGGCCGTTACTTGATTCAGAACTACTATCAGAGCTACTACACTCAGGAAAGTGCAAACTTCATGACTGACGTAAATTCACTCCGTTTGCGTTCAATCTCCTTGACTTATACTTTCCCGGAGAAATTGTTGGAAAAATCTAAGGTATTCAAACGTGCTTCAATTTCTGTAACAGGTAACAACTTGTTGCTCTTCACTAACTACGACGGTGATCCGGAAGTTGCTGCTGCAGGTTCAGGTGCTATAGGTTCTTCTTCTGTAGGTATTGACTACTGTGGTGTTCCTTCAACTGCAAGTATGTCGTTCGGTGTTAATTTGACATTCTAAATTGAAACTCTTAAATCTGACAAATATGAAATTTTGGAAATCAATAATATGTGCATTGGCGGTATCCTTGTCGCTCAGTTCGTGTAGTGACTGGTTGGATGTGAACACCGACCCGAATACCCCATCAGCAGCAGCGGCTAAAGTAGAAAACTTGCTGCCGTTCTGCCAACACCACTTGCTTTATGCCTATGCGGCACAAGGCTATCGTTCACAATTTATCTGCCAGGCGTTTACTGCTACCAGCCGTACAACCCGTGACGGATGCTCTGCTCAATGGGAAGCTACAACATCCATGAGTACGACTCCTTATCAGAACTTCTTCGTTTGCGTTGGTCCGAACGTAAATGATATGTATACTAAGGCTATGGAACAACAAGCTTGGCATTATGCCGGTGCTGCCCGTCTTATCCGTGCCTACGGTTTTGCCTTGATGGCCGATATGTACGGTGAAATGCCTTATACTGAAGCTCTTGGTGAATCACTTACTCCGCGTTATGATGATGGTAAGACTATTTACCTCGGCTGTATTTCAGAAGTGGATGAAGCTATCGAATTGTTCCAAAAGGCTCAGCCGGTTGACGTTGTAACATTGGCTACTGGCGACGCTTGGAATAATGGTGATGTTTCTAAGTGGCTCAAAATGGCTTACTTGCTGAAGGCTCGTTTGCTGAACCACTTGTCAAAGAAAGCCGAAGGCAGCTATAAGGACGGTTTCTATGATCCGGCTGCTATCCTCGACTGCTTGGCAAAAGCACAACAGAGCAATAGCGACAATACGTTGATTCAACACTACGATATGGCAGAAACTTCTTCTGACGTATTGGTTGGCGACCCGTTGCAGACTTCTCCGATGTTCGACAATGCCGGTATGGGTGGCGGTGCTACAACTCGTCCGACTCAATGGCTGGTTGACATCTTGACTAACTTCAACAACAAGGGTATTGAAGACCCGCGTGCTGACTTGATTCTGCCTTGGATTCAGGTTAACAACCCGAACAAGTGGGAACGTTCGAAAGGTGTTGAAATGCGTACAGCTCAAACAATCCGTTTGAACCAAGGTCCGTTCGCTCTTTCTCGTAACAGCTCTGATGCTGCTATCGAAAGTGCAAATGCCGGAACTGTAAACGCTCACTCTTGGTATTGCAACACTGATAATGCCGATCGTCTCGGTGATACTGCTTACGTAGGTTTCCGTAGCGGTGCTATCGGTTACTACAAGACTAACAACGTACTTTACACTAAGGGTTACGATGACGGTTATGCAGAATCTTCCAGCAACGTATTCTGCCGTCCGACCAGCCCGACACAATGGTCAATGTATGCTGAAGCATGTTTCATCAAGGCTGAAGTATTGTTCCGTCAAGGAAACAAGGGTGGTGCATTCGAAGCTTACAAGAACGGTATCCAGGCAAGTATCGACGTAATCAAGGAAGCTCAGTCTATCTGGAGCTCTGACCGCGAACTGGGTGAAATGCGTCCGTTCCAGCCGATGTCACAGGAAAAGATTGATGCATTCATGGCAAATGCTATCGGTGACGCTGGTTCTATCACACTCGAAATGATCATGACTCAGAAGTTCATTGCAATGCTCTACACTCAGGAAAACTGGAACGACATGCGTCGTATGGACTACCAGAACTATCAAGGTTGGAGCAAGCCTTACGAACTTTCTGTTAACGGTGTTGCTCAAGGCCGTTTGGGCGACAAGCAGGAATGGCGCCGTATCATGCAATGTAGCCATGAGTTGAACTACAATAGCACAAACTTGGAAGAAGTATTCCAACGCTTGGGTTATAACGGTATCAGCCCGTCAGATTCAAATGGCGCTGTATGGTCAATTCCAGTTTGGTGGGATAAGGCTGAACAATAGTCAGAATCTTACAATTGACACAATATGAAAAGGTGGACGCGAGTCCACCTTTTTTTGTTTCCTTCGGTTTGTCAGAACAAGGTTGGCTGAAATGGTAGGCAAAAACTCTCCGTCAATCGTAAATTCATACCGGCTGATTTGGGTTAAAAATGCGTTAACATGCGTCGAGAACATTATATTTGTCCTATCTTTGCAGTAGAAAAGCCGGATGATAGCCCATTCCGGCATCAGTGTGAGATAAATGGGGAGAATGTGACTACATTCTTTCTGTGGATGTAGCAAGCGGTTCGCCGTGAGGTGCTGCCGTTAGTATTAACAATCAAACAAAATTTTATGACATTTGAAGAATTAGGAGTACGCGAGGATTTATTGAAGGCAATAGGTGAGATGGGTTTTGAAAGTCCTATGCCTGTTCAGGAAAAAGTAATCCCCCATTTACTCCACGAGGACGGCGACGTTGTCGCCTTGGCACAGACGGGAACAGGCAAAACGGCCGCATTCGGCTTGCCTGTGATACAGCGTATAGATATCGGTTTGTGTTCGCCGCAGGCCTTGATATTGTCGCCAACGCGTGAACTCTGTCTGCAAATCGGCGGTGACCTTGCCGATTTTTCCAAGTATACGTCGGATTTGAAGGTGCTGCCGGTTTATGGCGGTTCGAGCATCGAAAGTCAGATTCGTGCCCTGCGTCAGGGTGTGCAGATTATTGTGGCTACCCCTGGCCGACTGCTGGACTTGATTAACCGGGGTACGGTGGATTTGTCGCATGTCCACACCGTTATTCTCGATGAGGCCGACGAAATGCTTAACATGGGCTTTCTCGACGAAATCAACGCTATCCTTGAAAACGTGCCACAAGAGCGCAAGATGCTGCTCTTTTCTGCGACGATGCCCGACGAGATAGCGAAAATTGCCAAAAACTATATGCACAATCCTGTGGAGTTCGTCATCGGTACGAAAAACGAAGCTGCACAGAATGTGAAGCATGTCTACTATATGGTCAATGCGAAGGACAAATACTTGGCATTGAAGCGCATTGCGGATTACAATCCGAATATCTACGGTATTATTTTCTGCCGTACGCGCCGTGAAACGCAGGAAATTGCCGACAACCTCATCAGCGACGGCTATAATGTCGACGCTCTTCACGGCGACCTTTCGCAGATGCAGCGCGATACGGTGATGAAAAAGTTCCGCGAACACACGTTGCAACTGCTCGTTGCCACCGACGTTGCCGCCCGTGGGCTGGATGTGGACAATCTTACGCATGTCATCAACTACGGACTGCCCGACGATGCAGCTACCTATACTCACCGAAGCGGTCGTACGGGCCGTGCCGGAAAGACTGGTGTGTCGGTCGCAATTATCCATTCGCGCGAGAAATCGAAAGTGAAGGAAATTGAAAAGCGCATCGGAAAGAGCTTTGAGCGCGCCATGGTACCGACTCCGCAACGAATTATTGAAAAGCAGCTTTATAATCTTGCCGACCGTCTGGAGAAGGTGAAGGTGAACGACGAAGAAATTGAAAAATATCTGCCCGGCATTGTGCGCAAACTCGAATGGCTGTCGGAAAACGACTTGCTGAAGCGTGTCGTGTCGCTGGAGT
>URMA01000099.1 GCA_900548875.1 uncultured Porphyromonadaceae bacterium
TTAGCCACATTCTGATTGTCGGCTACGGGTGCTCCTGAAGCACTGGTCAGTTTTTTTGTTTCCATACATAAAAATATTTGAGGGTTAAAAATCTTGTCGTCCGATGAGGCGGTTCAATGCCGCACGGTCATTGTCCGTCAGTCGTCCCGTTTTCGATTTCAGGCAGGGGACTTTCGACGATGCGGGAATCGACATGGCCCGTTTCATTCTGCGGAAAAGCAGACCTGTACGTATTTTGTAGGTGGTGAAAAACATTGTCTTTTCCGGAGGAATGCACCGCGGCAAGGCTTTGCTTGCCTCTACCCATTTGGGATGGGGGTGCTGGCCGACGACAAACCAGCCGCATGTCCAGCAGCCCGAAATCAGCAAGTCGCTTTGCCGGAGTTTCGCTGCGTCGAAGTCGGTCATGGCACTCAAACTGACGTCCAGTCCCTTTGACCATAGAAACATGGCTATTTCGCGGGCGTAGGAAGCGGTTTTCCCCTTATGGCTATAATACAGTACAGTGGCTCTCATTTCTTGTTGTGTCAGTGGTAGTTGTAATAAATTCTGTAAGTTGTATTGCAAATATATGCGTTAATCGAATAATTTGTTATATTTGTATTTTCTGATTTTTCGATAATATATATAGGCAAAACCGATTAATAATGGAACTACGGCAACTGAAATACTTTAAAGAAGCATGCGAGCTGCAGAACTTTTCGGAAGCGGCGAGAGTGTTGCATATATCCCAAAGCACGCTTTCGCAGCAAATCAAGCAGCTGGAAGAAGAACTGGACGTACTGCTGTTCGACCGGATTGGCAAACGTGTCGTGCCGACGGAGGCGGGAACGGCCTTTCTTCCCTATGCAATCAAGGCCATACAGGATGCCGAGGGCGGCAAGCAGATTATCCGCGACCTGAAGGGCATAGAAACCGGCACACTGCATATCGGTGCCACTTACAGCCTCAGTCCCCTGCTGATAGCTGCGCTGACATCGTTTTCGCAGGCTTATCCGAAAATAAAGGTGGACATTACGTTTGCCACTTCCGAGGAACTGATGGAACAGTTGGACGGCAGTCTGCTGGATTTTGTCCTGTCGTTCCGTACTCACGGCATGTATGAAAGTTTCGACACTGTTCCGCTGTTCACCTCAAGGCTCTGTTTTGTGGTCCATCAGTCGCATCCATTGGCAGGCCTGTCGTCGGTTTCATTGAAGCGGATAGCCCAGACACCTTTGATTTTGCCCGACAAGGGGTTTGCCACCCGCAAAAAAATCGAGGAAATATGCCAGAAACACGCGTTGCGGCTGAATATCGGAGTGGAGGTGAACGATGTGCACACGATAGTACATGCCTTGCGTAGCGGTCTGTGG
The DNA here is from genome assembly GCA_900548875.1 of uncultured Porphyromonadaceae bacterium. GTDB lineage: Bacteria > Bacteroidota > Bacteroidia > Bacteroidales > Muribaculaceae > Limisoma. The sequence continues at coordinate 1,356 of URMA01000099.1, forward strand.
GCTACGATTCTGACGGAAGCCGCCATACGCGGCGAGGCGGAACTGGTACAGATTCCGATTCTTTATGCCGACCGTCTGACTTCTCCGGCATTTCTGTTCTGGCCGCAGGGAAGCTATCGCAAGAATGCTGCCCGTGAGTTCGTGCGGCATTTGCTGTCGGCAGCTGGATTGGACGAATCCGGCAGTAAAAAGTAGGAAAAAAGAAACACGCAAGGTTCCGTCGGTCGGAGCCTTGCGTGTCTTTTTCGTATGCTGTTGAACCGTGTTAGTATTCCAGTGCCACGTTGTCAACCCAGAGTGTCTGTCCGATGGTGCCTTCATAGGCTGTTCCGCAACCGGCCGAGAACATCATAATCATGTGGGTTGGCACTGCATTCGGAGAATCCCATCCCACTTCCTTTACAGGAACCATCTTTCCCTTGCTGTTGCGGGCATAGTAGGAACGGCTTTGCGGAATCAGTCCCATGTATGATTTGTAGAACGATTGCTTGGTGATGTCGCCATAGTGGATGGCAAGGCGGTGTCCGTTTACCCAGCCGCTGGTGCTCTTCACGAAGCGTTCGCGTCCTGTGCCCACACGCTTTGCGTAGAGGTTGCCGTTCTTGTCTTCCCAACGGCGTTGCAGAAGGACGAATACCTCGCAGGCATTCTGACGTCCTTTCAGCACCTTTTTGCTGCCGAAGCCGCTGGAATAAATCATGGGTTGTCCTGCCGGTATGAGTACGCGGTAGTCATATACCAGATTTTTGGGACGCTTGTTGAAAGCTATGCCCATTTCCAGTTTTGAATAGGGGTTGCTGGTGTTTTTCACCGGTTCGCACATTTTGCCGAGGTAGATGCTGCCTGAAACCAGAACGTCGAGGTCGACAACGCCGAGCGCCTTGACTTGTTCCATGATGGTGGTCATTTTGGCGCATTTGTTTCCGCCGGCCCGATTGTCGGGGAACACGGCATTACTGCCTTTCGATATGCCCATCACTTTGGCATATACGTTGGATGTGGCCCATGGCGAACCTCCCAGATTATTGTATGCCTTATTGCCTTTGATAGTTTGTGTCGGTCCGATTTCGTAGAGCGTCTTGTTGGCTCCGCCAATGATTGACGATTCAGAAATGTTGCGTGTGATCCATTGTTGAAAATCGCCATATTTGACTTTCTCCAAACTTTGGGCTGTTGCTGCCAACGTGGAGGCAGCAAGCACGACAACGGTCAAAAATATTTTTTTCATAGAACTGAATGTTTTGTTTCGCCGCCAAAATTATGAATTTTCTGTTGAATAGTAAACATTTTTTAGGCAAAACGGCTGTCAATAAGCCTGATTGATATTGTTTTTTGTCCAATCGGGCAAAAAAATATTTTTCCGACAGGTTGAAAAATTTTAAAAATATCAAATAATATGTTACCTTTGCGTGTACGGACTCCGGAACATTTTTGTAACGAAGACCCTATAGGTTTGAGATTTAATACCTAATGATTTACTAAAACAATCTTTTATTATGAGAAAATTTACATTTTGTCAATGGCTGCTTTCATTGGCGGCTGTTTTGTTGTTGATGACGCCTCAGGCGAAAGCCGAGGGCGAGTATGCCTGGCCGGCAAATTACGGTGGCGTAATGTTGCAGGGCTTCTATTGGGATTCCTATGACGATTCAAGCTGGAGCAATCTTGCTTCACAAGCCGGTGAACTTGCCGATTATTTCGATTTGATTTGGGTGCCTAACAGCGGTCGCTCAGGTTCTGATCCAAGTATGGGATACAATCCGGTTTACTGGTTCACCAACCACAACTCTTCATTCGGAACAGAGCAGGAATTGCGTGAAATGATATTTACGTTTACTAATTTTGGAACAGGAGTTATTGAAGACGTAGTTGTCAATCACCGTAACGGTGCTACCAACTGGTACGATTTCCCTGCCGAAGAATATAAGGGTGAGATTTATCAGCTCGGTCTGGATGCTATTTGCTGCAACGATGAAATGGCGAGTACGGAAGGACAGCCAAAACCGACCGGAAACTATGACACTGGTGACAATTTTAGCGGTTGCCGCGATTTGGACCATACGAATCCTGAAGTGCAGCGCCAAATTAAGGCTTACCTCGATTTCCTTCATAATGACCTTGGCTATGTGGGCTGGCGCTATGATATGGTAAAAGGCTTCGGTGCAAGCTATATCAAAATGTACAATGAATCGGTGAAGACGCAGTATTCTGTCGGTGAATATTGGGACGGTTACGACAATATCGTCAACTGGATTGAAGGAACCGGCCGTACGTCAGCCGCTTTTGACTTCCCGTTCAAGTTTGCCTTGAACGACGCATTCTCGGCAATGGACTTCTCTAAACTGGTGTGGAAACGCAACGGCTCTCTCGACCAGCCGGCAGGACTTATCCACATGGACACTTATCAGCGTTATGCCGTGACATTTGTCGACAACCATGATACTTATCACGAAGACACGAAATTTACCGGCGACGTGGCCGCTGCCAATGCCTACATGCTTTGTCAGCCGGGTACACCTTGTGTGCTTCTCGCTCATTGGCTGACACAGAAGGACGCCATCAAGAAATTGATTGCTATCCGTAAGTCTGTCGGTGTGACCAACCAGTCGACAGTGGAGGTGCTCAATGCTACAAAGAATTTCTACGTTGCCAAGGTGACCGGAACCAACGGTGAGCTTGTCATCAAAGTCGGCCGCGGTTCCTATACTCCGAGCGGCTATACGAATGACGACAGAGTGGCCTACAACAGCGTTTACACCGTATGGACAAAGGTGCCGGTAAAAGACCTTGACACGCTCCGTCCGCAGGTAGGAATGTCGCCGGAAGGCGGATACTATGAAGGTGGCGTGACAGTGACATTTACGGCTGAGAATGCGGAAAATCCGGCTGATGCGACAATCATTTATACTACCGACGGAACGACACCGTCGTTGACCAACGGAACTCAGGTGAAATCGGGTGCTACCTTGCAAATCAGCGAAAGAACAACGGTGAAGGCGGTCGTTGCCGTAGCCGGTGCAATTGTTTCAGTTGTGAAAACAGCCACTTATATCACCCAGAAATTGCCGGTAGTGGTTTATTTCGAAAATCCGGGATGGTCGACTGTCAATTTCTATTCTTGGGATGACAACGGTGAGTTGCTCGGTACATGGCCGGGAACTGCCATGAAGGAAACGGAAGTTGTAGGCGGCAAGACCTGGTATGTATGGCATGCTCCGACACAGTATACAGAACTGAATATCATTTTCAATAATGGCACAGAACAGACGGTCGATATTGAAGACGTTTATGGCACCCGCTTCTTTACGCTTGGCGCTATGGAAAACGGAAAATATACCGTTGTCGACGTGACTGACGATTATGCCGGTGTCAGCAACGTAGTTTCCGATGTGGAAGCCGTGGTTTATCCGAATCCGGTTGCCGATGTGCTTCGTATTAACGCTACGGAGGCAGTGGCCCGCTTTGAAGTGTATGCCGCAAGCGGTGCGAAGGTAGCCGAATCAGTCGATGCCGACAATGTCAGCGTAGCTGCTCTTCCGGCAGGTTTCTATCTCTACCGTGTGACATTTGCCGACGGCGGAGTGCTGACAGGCCGTGTTGTAAAAAAATAACTTTTGCATAAATTTTTATTGAAAAGTCCGTGGACATGGGTCTGCGGACTTTTTTTGTGTTCATGTTTCTGGGTTATGTTTAAAAACATAACTTTTGGCGAATTGAAGATTTCTATGTTAAAAAATGCTTACAATGAGCCATATGTGTATATTTATATATGTTTTCTTAATCAAAATTTACTAATTTCGTTGCTGAAGAAAAATATTAAAACAAACCTTAACATAAAACGGAAGTTTTAATCTTAAATTTAATATGGACAAATTAGCTGGACGAAAATTTACGAAGAATCGTAGGTTAATTGCGACTGCATCAGTTGCGATGTGTATGTTGTGCGGCACGGGAGGCTTTACTGCTCAGGCAGCTCCGGAACCGCAAGTAGTAGCAGCGTCAAAGGCCACGACCACCATTTCCGGTGTTGTGAAGGATTCCCATGGCAATCCGATTATTGGCGCTAACGTGATGGAAAAAGGTACCACTCGTGGTATTGTAACGGACATTGACGGTAAATTTACGTTGAAAGTTGCGCCGAAAGCAACAATCATTGTTTCCTATCTGGGATACGGAACACAAACGCTGAAAGCAGCTTCAAACATGGACGTAGTGTTGAAAGAAGACAATGCCCTTCTCGATGAAGTGGTGGTTGTCGGCTACGGTCAACAGAAGAAAGCCAACTTGACAGGTGCCGTTTCTGTAGTAGATGTTGACAAGGCATTGGAAGGCAAGCCGGAAATGGATGTTGCCAAGGCTTTGCAAGGCGTTGTCCCCGGTTTGACAATCTTGAATACTCAGGGTGGTATTGATGCTCAGCCTTCAATCACCATCCGTGGTGTCGGAACCTTGAGTAACAGTGAAAAGAGCGATCCGTTGATTATTGTTGACGGTGTGCCTATCGATGATCTGTCGATGATTAATCCGCAGGATATTGCTACGGTTTCCGTATTGAAGGACGCTGCATCAACATCCATTTACGGTTCTCGTGCTGCGTTCGGTGTGATTTTGATTACAACAAAGGGCGGTTCGAAAACGGAAAAATAGCTGTAAATTATACGAACAATTTTGCTTGGAGCACTCCAACAATTTTGCCTGAATATTCCGATGCTCCTTCTCAGATTGGAGCTCTGATAGAAGCCTTTGATCGAAATAAGGAATTGCCTGTGTTATTTGGTATGAATTTGAAAGAATTATTACCCTATGCACAGTTGTGGCAGCAGCAGAACGGTGGCAAGAAGACAGGTTACCGTGAAATGATTCCATATATAGATGACAATAATGTGGGAGACTATTTTTTCGATGCGAAAACTGGAAAAACATTGTATTATGCAGACTGGGATGTGGAAGATATTTTGTTCCAGAATTGGGCTCCTTCGCAAACTCACAATGTAAATATTAATGGTACAAGTGGCCGTACAACATATTATCTGTCTTTCGGATATGCTAGCAAAGAAGGCGTGTTTGAATTTAATACAGATAAATTGAAACGTTACAATGTCAGTGCAAACATTTCTTCAAATATAACAGACTGGTTGCAGGTCGGTGGACGTTTCTCTTTCTCGGACAGAAGCTATACACAGCCTGAAACCCGTAGAACTCCATATCAATACTTGTGGCGTTGGGGTAGCTTCTTTGAACCACTTGGTACGATTAATGGAACTGACATGAGAAATACCATTAGTTATTTGAAACAAGCAGGTGAGAATGAAACAAGTACAAATTTTGTTCGTCTTACTGGTTTCATTAAAGCGAACTTGACAAAAGGTCTGACTTTGAATGCTGACTATACTTACAATGTACGTAACCGTTTGCAGGATAAGGCTGGACTCCCGGTGTATGCTTATAACTCATGGGGAACAATTGCAGCGCCAGAATATATTGTTTCAGATTCCTACCTTACTCAACAGAGTACGAAAAAGACATCCTATGCTTTGAATGTATATGCAAATTATGAGCTTTCGGTAAAACAGAAACACAATTTTAATTTTATGTTGGGAGGTAATGCCGAAGGTGCAGAAAATCTTTCGCATTTGTCGCAGCGTAAAAACTTGTTAAATCCGGATCTTCCTGAATTCAATTTGGCAAATGGACAATATTATGTGGAGGGTAGTCACAACCATAATGCAAGTGCCGGTTATTTCGGACGTATCAACTATAACTGGAATGAAATCTGGTTGCTCGAATTAAACGGACGTTTGGACGGTTCTTCTCGTTTCCCTTCTCATAGTCGTTGGGGATTCTTCCCATCAGGATCTGTTGGCTATCGTTTCAGTCAGGAAAAATATTTCGAACCGTTGACAGATGTTATCAGCAATGGTAAGTTGCGTGCATCATTCGGTGAAATCGGTAACGAAGCAGTCGGTGACGATATGTTTGTTTCTACAATTGACATGTTGAGCTCAGGCTCCGTTTATTGGTTGACTTCTTCTGGTGATAAGATGACGATGTATGATGTTCCTAAACTTGTATCAAGCACATTGACTTGGGAACGTATCCGTACTCTTGACATTGGTCTTGACCTTGGTTTGTTTAACAATGAATTGAATATCGGTTTCGACTGGTATCAACGTAATACGCTCGACATGTTGGCTCCGGGTCAGGTCCTGCCTGATGTGTTAGGAACAAAAGAACCTTATACAAACGCAGGTTCTCTTCGTACTCGCGGTTGGGAATTGAATCTTGGATGGAACCATCGTTTCGGTGACGTTGAAGTTTATGTCAATGGTAATGTCAGCGATTTCAAGACAGTGGTTACGAAATGGAATAATCCGACAGGTATTTTGAGTGATTATTTCTCTGGTAAGGTTTACGGTGATATCTACGGTTTTGAAACAGATCGATTCTTTACCAAAGATGACTTTGTATATGACGCTGAAGGCAATCGCACAGGTTATGCTCCTGGCGTAGCTGATCAGGATGGCTTGGTAGGTAGCGGTAACTTTGTTTATGGTCCTGGTGACGTGAAATTCGTCGACAGAAACAATGATGGCGTTATTGATGGCGGTAGTGGAACTAAGGATGATATGGGTGACTTGAAGGTTATCGGAAACTCAACTCCTCGCTTCCAATACGGTTTCCGTTTGGGTGGCTCTTGGAAGGGCTTCGACCTTGATATGTACTTCCAGGGTGTAGGCAAATGGGATCAATGGTCTACGGGTGCATTTGCAATTCCATTCTCTCGCGGTGCAGATGGTATTTATGCACATCAGTTGGATTATTGGAGTGAAGACAATACAGATGCTTTCTATCCTAGAGTGTTCCCGGGTAATATTTCTGGTGGTACTGTTTCAGGTATTGCTGATGGGGCAAACAACTTCTATCCGCAGTCGAAATATTTGATTGACCGCTCATACTTGCGTTTCAAGAACTTGACAGTAGGTTATACTATTCCGCAGAATTTGACTAAGAAATGGTCAATACAGAAAGTGCGCGTTTATTTCACAGCTGAAAACCTCTGTGAATTGATCAACAACAGCTATGTTCCTGTTGACCCTGAAATCGATGACAGTGAAGTTAGTGGTCACTCAAACGGAACATGGGGACGTGTAGCTCCGATGATGCGTACTATTTCATGTGGTTTGCAGGTATCTTTCTAAAAAATTATTGCTATGAAAAAGAAAACATTATTATATAGTTTGTTATTATTAGGCTCTGTATCATTTACAGGCTGTACGGATATGTTGGATAAGGAGCCGTTGGATAAATTTACTAACAATCCGTTATTCTGGAATAATCCATCAAGTGTAGAAGGCTATGCTGCTTCATTCTACAATCTGTTTACCGGCTATGGAAACAGCGGAGGCTCTGGAGACTATTATTTTAAATATTTATCAGATGACCAGATTGGAGCAAGCTACCAAAATTGGAAATTTGTTAATGTCCCGGCAGAAAGTTCTGATTGGGCCAGCACTTGGGATGAAATCCGCCGTGCCAATGCGATGATTGAGGCTCTTAATTCACCGTCAATCACTATGGATGAAACAACTAAAAATCATTGGTTGGGAGTCGCTCGTCTAATGCGTGCATGGCAATATTGGGACCTTGTAAGAAAATTTGGTGATTGTCCGTGGTTGGACCATGTTCCAGATATTGATGATCCTATTCTTTATGCTGAAAGAACTGACCGAGATCAGATTATGGACTATGTTTACGAAGATCTGGAATTCGCCTGCAATAATATTCTGGATGAAAAATCACAGACAACTTGGTCGCGTGATTTGGCGTATGCCATGACTTCGCATATCGCTCTGTGGGAAGGCACATATCGTAAATACCGTTCTGAAGCTGATCATCAGAAAGCTGCTGATTTGGATGGAGCAGAACGATTCTTGAACATGTGTGTCAATGCCTGTGAGCAGATTATGCCTGATTATTCTTTGTGTGAATCCTATCAGTCGATTTACAATTCGGAAACTCTTGCAGGTAATCCTGAAGTGATATTCTACAAGGAATACAAAAAGGATGTGTTTGGGCATTCATTGATTAACTTTACTTGTATGTCGACACCAATTAGTGGTATGTCGAAAGATGCATTTGATTCTTATTTGTTCCTTGATGGAAAGACAAAAGATCATACCTCATATGACAATACTGATGCTGGTGTGCTGAAAGTTTCTGCTAATGATTCAAAGGAACATTTGAACATTAAATCATTGTTGGATGTTCGTGACAAGCGTTTGGCTGCAACAATTGATACCATTGTTTGCTATTCGAAGCGTGAATGGCCACGTTTGAACGGCGGTAGTGCAATGGTTTCATCATCTGGCTATACGGTTTCAAAGTATGATAATGTGAATATTGAATCAGCATATCGTGTTACAGGTGGGAAGAACTATACTTCTGCTCCTCTGTATTGGTTGTCGGTTATCTATCTGAATTTTGCTGAGGCTAAAGCTGAATTGGCAGATATGGGTAAGGGTACGATTACAAAAGATGATTTGGATAATTCCATCAATAAATTGAAAGCACGTGCCGGTCTGCCGGCTATCACAACTGCTGTTGAGGATATGGGCGACAATGACATGAACGTTTCTCCGTTGATTTTCGAAATCCGTCGTGAACGTCGTTGCGAATTGATGTTCGACAATGATTTCCGTTATTGGGACTTGATTCGTTGGCATCAGTTGGACAAATTGGATTCTTCTGTGAATAATGACATCACTTTGGGTGCAAATGTTGTTAATGATCCAGAAGCAGCAACCAATTCTGATATTACTGTGAAGAATGGATATATTGACGGTTATATGGGTCGTACTCGAACTTATGAGTACAAACACTACTGGTATCCTATTCCAAGTGGTCAGATTACATTGAATAAGAACCTCGGACAAAACCCAGGTTGGGAATAATTAAGATGAAGATTCATTTTTAAAATAAGCGAGCCGCATCGTAAGATGCGGCTCCCCCCTTTTTTATGCGGTATTTTTTTTTTTTT
>URMA01000100.1 GCA_900548875.1 uncultured Porphyromonadaceae bacterium
TTCTATCCGCCATACGAACCACATTCTCCGCTGTCTGGAAATCGGCGCCGATGTGGCTACCTGCCCGCTTAAGGCCATTGAGGGCCTGCTCAACCATCCGTTGACCGACAAGGGACTGGAGATATTCGTCAATGATGCCGCCAAAATGAAATAGTTCTATTCAGAATATACAGAACAAAGGCTGCCGTTCCGCAAGGGGAGGCAGCCTTTTGCTGTTGGGTTTTATATCAAATTGTTCATTAAATATTTTGGGTAAATTCTGTCAATCGTGCTTCGAGGTCGGCTGTCGAAAGGCGGAGGGAAAGTTTTCCCTTGTAGGCCATGGAAATGTTGCCCGTTTCTTCCGACACGATGATGGCGATGGCATCGGTGGCTTGCGACATGCCCAGTGCGGCACGGTGGCGAAGTCCCAACTGCTTGGGCACGTCTTCGTCGTGCGAAACGGGAAGAATACAGCCGGCGGCGACGATGCGGTCGTTGGCTATGATCAAGGCTCCGTCGTGTAGCGGACTGTTCTTGAAGAAGATGTTTTCAATGAGCCGCTGGTTGATTTCCGCGTCGATGATATCGCCGGAGTGCTCATAGGTGTCGAGTGGCACGCTCTGCTGGATGATAATCAGTGCGCCCGTCTTGCTTTTCGACATGTTTTTGCAGGCGTAGACAATGGCCTGTACCCACGGTTTCTGCACAATCTCGGCTTTGTCTTTCTTCCGTTTGAACAGTTGGTGGATAAAGCGCCAACGCTTGTGGGAACCGATGTCCACCAGGAACCGCTTGATTTGTTCCTGGAATATGATGACAAGAATGAGCAGGCCGATGTTCATGAACTTGTCAAGAATGCGCCCTGTCATTTCCATTTGAAGGAAGACGGAAGCCACTACCCAAATCAGGATGAATGCCAACACGCCGAGGAAAATGCTCAGTGTGCCCGATTCCTTCATGATTTTGTAGACATAGTAGAGGATTGTTGCAACAATCAGAATGTCTATGATATCTTTAATCGTTAATACCATATTGCTGTATTTGATATTCCTGCAGTTTGTTTACTATTTTCACTGTTTCGGCCGCTTCCCGAACGTCGTGAACGCGGAGAATCGACGCGCCTTGCAGCAGCGCCATTGTGTTGAGCACGGTTGTTCCGTTGAGCGATTCAGCCGGAGTCGTTCCCAAAAGTTTGTAGATCATTGATTTTCGGGAAATACCTACGAGTAGCGGCATTTCCAGCGTCCGGAACACATTGAGTTCCGCCATCAGCCGGTAGTTCTGTTCGAGGGTCTTACTGAAGCCGAAACCGGGGTCGACGATAATGTCCGTGATGCCGGCCAGTTCCGCCGCCTTGATTCTTTCCGAGAAATATTTCAGAATGTCGGCCGTGAGGTTGTTGTAGTCGGTCAGCTGCATCATGGTGTGCGGATTGCCGCGCATGTGCATCATGATATAGGGCACTTTCAGTTCTGCCACCGTTGCCAGCATCTCTTTGTCGAGTTCTCCGGCGGAAATGTCGTTGACCATCTGGACACCGAAATTTTCTACACATCGGCGGGCCACACCGGCACGGAACGTGTCGACCGACACGATGGCTTCCGGGGCGATGCCGCGCAGAATTTCAAGCGCGTTGGCAAGCCGGGCATATTCTTCGTCGGGCGAAATGTCGTCGGCCATCGGGCGGGAAGAATATCCTCCCACGTCAATCATGTCGGCGCCTTCCGCCAGCAGCTGTTCCACCCGTTGCCGGATCAGGTCGTTGCTGTTGCAGCGGCTCCCTTCAAAGAATGAATCGGGAGTCGCGTTCAGTATCCCCATCACTTGCGGACGGCCGATTTCCAGCAGGCGGCCGCCGATGTTGAGGGTGTATGGCTTGAATTTTGTCATGTGTACAAAATGTTCTGTTCCTTTCATGCGAAATTAATGCAATAATTTGCCATTACAAAACATTTCGGGGAAATTCCGCCTTTTTAACCCAGCAGTTGGTACAGGAAAATGGCGAAAATGGCCAATGGGGCGATGTAGCGCAGGCAGAACACGATACACTTGTAGGTGCGCACCTTTAGTGTCTCGTCGTTGGTCAGCTGGTTGCGTACCAGTTTCTTGTCCATAAACCAGCCGGCAAAGATGGCAAACACGATGCCGCAGAGAGGCATCAGCAGGTTGGCTGTCGTGAAGTTGAACAGGTCGAAGATGGTCATGCCGAATATCTTCCAGTCGGCTGCCGCACCGAACGACAGTGCGCAGAGCGAGCCGAATATGATGGCAATGACGGTGTTGAGCATCGAGGCCTTTTCGCGAGTCATGTTCCACTCTTCGCAGAAGAAGGAAATGGAAATTTCACTCATGGAGATGGTCGACGTTATCGAGGCAAGGAAGAGCAGGAAGAAGAATGCCGTTGCCCATATTTGTCCGCCGGGCGTTTGCGCGAAGATGTAGGGCAGCACTTCAAACACCAGTTTCGGTCCTTCGGTAGGTTCTATGCCGTAGGTGAAGAGTGCCGGGAAAATGATGAGGCCCGCTACGATGGCAAACAGCGTGTCGAGTCCGGCTACGATGGAGGCACTGCGCACCAACGGTACGTCTTTCTTGAAGTAGGAAGCGTAGGTGATGAGCGTGCTGACTCCCAAGCTGAGCGAAAAGAATGCCTGGCCGAGCGCTCCGAGCATCACTTTAGGCGTGATTTTCGAAAAGTCGGGAATAAAGAGGAATTTCAGCCCTTCGGCGGCTCCCGGCATCATCAGTGAATTGACGCAGAACACGAGCAGGATGACAAACAGCAGGGGTGTCATGATGTTCGACATCCGTTCTATACCGTTTTTCAGCCCTTTTCGGATAATCAGGTAGTTGAGCAGCAGAAAAACGATGGTCCACATCAGCGATCGGCTCGACTGTGTGGTAAATTCATGAAAATAGTTGGACAGATAGTCGGGCGAACTTTCTTTCAGTCCGCCTGTTACCGCCTGCATGGTGTATTCCAGTGTCCATCCGGCCACTACCGAATAGAAGCTGAGAATCATCAGCGACGACAGGATGCCGACATAGGAAATCAGGTGCCATTTGCTCCCTTTCCGTTCCAGTTTCTGGAAGGCTCCCAGCACGTTGCTGTGCGACGAGCGTCCGATAAGAAATTCCGAACAGATGATAGGTACGCCGATGGCGAATACGAAGAGGATATATACCAGCAGGAAAGCTCCTCCGCCGTGTTGTCCGGCTTCATAAGGGAATCTCCAGATGTTGCCCAGCCCGATGGCCGATCCTACACTTGCGGCTATCACCCCGATGCGGGTGGCAAATTGTGCACGTGGTTTACTCATTGTCGTTTCATTTTTTGTTTCAGCGGATTGATATGTTCCGCCGGATTGGTTGATTCATTAATTGTAGATTCAGTTGGTGACGTCAGCGTGTCGGCAACTGTTTCCGACAGTCTGTCGGGAATCGTTGCCGGTTTCTGCCTGTCAGGGACATGGAATGTCACCGCCACAATGACCGCTATGATTGCAGCAAGCAGCAAGATTCCGGTGCGCTCTTTTTTCGTAAGTCGGGACATTGTGCAAGAAGGGTTAGCGCAGCAGCCGGTTGATAAGCACGGCGGCAATCAGCAGGGGTGCGATATAGCGAATGATGAACAGAATCGTCGGCATGACAGCCGAGCGCATGGTGCCGTGGTTGGTCATTTCGTCGCGCAGGAAAGATTTGGGCAGGACATGACCGACGTAGATGCACACGAATATCGCCACGATGGGCAGCATGATGTTGGATGTCAGATAGTCGAGAGCGTCGAAAATGGTCTTGCCGAAAATTTGTAGATGCGACAGCGGACCGAGCGACATGGCACAAATGCCGCTAAGCAGGAACATGGGGATTAATGTCAGGTAGCAGGCTTTTTTTCTGTTCAGCTTGAATGTTTCGGCCAGAAAAGCGATTGTTACTTCGGCCACCGATACGGTGGAGGTCAATGCGGCTACCACCAGCAGGAAGAAAAACAGAATGGACCATAGCTGTGTGGCCGGCATTTTGGTGAAAATTTCCGGAAGAGTGACAAATATCAGCGTGACTCCCTGCGTGTCGCTTGTGATTCCAAACGATTTTACGGCCGGGAAGATGATGAGTCCCATCAGTACGGCAACCAGAAAGACCAGACTGGAAACGGTGACCGAAGTGCGTGCCAGTTTTGTCGTTTTCGGATAATAGGAGGAATAGGTAATCAGAATGCCCATACCGAGACTCAGCGAAAAGAATGCCTGTCCGACCGCGCTGATAAGCACCTGCGGGTTCATCTTCGAAAAGTCGGGACGGAGGAAGAAGTCCACGCCTTCCATTGCGTTGGGCAGTGACAGCGCAACGCAGCAGAACACGACGAGAATGACAAACAGCAGCGGCATCAGCGTGTTGGCCATCCGCTCGATGCCTTTCTTCACGCCGCGAAGCAGCACAAGAATGTTGAGCAGAATCATGACCGATGTCCAAAACACAGGCCGCCAGCCGGTCGACAAGGATTCGTTCATGATGGACGAAAAGACGGCCGTATGGTTCGGGGACGTATCAATGTCGGCATAGAGTTGGTTGGTGATTGACATCCACAGATATTCCAGTGTCCATCCGGCCACCACCATGTAGTAAATCAGAATCAGATAGGAAGCAAGGACAGCAGTCGCACCGATAATCCACCAGGGTTTGCCCGGAGTGAGACGGCGGAAAGCTCCGACGGAATCGGAACCGCTGCCACGGCCCAGTGAAAATTCAGCCAGCATGACGGGGATACCCATCAGCAATACACAAACCAAATATGTGACCAGAAATATTGAACCTCCGTTATTTTGAACTTCATAAGGGAATCTCCATACCGTTCCTAACCCTACAGCCGAACCGACAGTTGCGGCAATTACTCCCAATTTGGAAGTAAATGTTGTTTTCGAACTCATTGTCTTAATTATTCAATTTCATTGCAAAATTACACAAAATACTTGTCGGATTGAAATTTTAAACTCTTTTTCTATGAAAAATTTAATATTTTTAGAAAAATGCCAGGATTAGTTGCTATTTGTGATTCAATTGGCTGTCGTGAGGTTTACGGTGTGAGAATTTGCGGTTTGTCGATTTGTTTTAATCAATGCCTGTCTGTTTTGATATGTAGAAGGAAAATTCTAAATTTGTAGTACAGTATCATAAAAACTCATCCGACCTCTTAACTATGAAAAAACTATTATATTTTGCTGTGCTGCTTGTGTTGTGTGTTGCAGGCTGTTCGCGGAAGACTGACAGCCGTCTGGAGTTGGCCGACAGCCTGATAGAAATCCGGCCCGACAGCGCCTATACCATTTTGCGTTCCGTCAATCCCGACAGCCTTGCCGGCGAAGGTAACCGTGCCCTCTACGGTCTGCTGATGACACAGGCTGAATTCAAAATGACCCGAAAAATTTCCAACGACACGCTGATTGACTTGGCCACCGAATACTATCAGTCCGGAAAAGACCCCCAGAAACGGACACGTGCCTACTTCTACAAGGCTTCAGCTCTTTATTCCTCGGGCGACAAATTAGGAGCCCTCGATTGGCTGAAACGTGCAGAAGCCACAGCCGACACAGCCGATTACGCCCTAATGGCAAGGATTGTCAGATGGATGGCTACTATTTATGTCGAAAGCTACATAAGAAATGAACAAAGCATAAACAAATATAAAGAGGCGTTGTATTACTATCGGAAAGCCGGAAAAACTCGTTTTGAGTTTGACTGCTTGTCGCAACTCGCTGCCCACTATCGTTTGAAAAATCAGGACAGTGCAAAGAAATATTTTAAAGAAAGCCTTAATCTTGCCATAAAGATGAATGACAGTGTGGCATATTATGAGGTACTGGAAATAATAGCCCGCAACTATGAATTAGATTCACTGTTTGAGAAAGAAAAGGATTTGTCCGTCAGAATTATCAACACCGGTAAAAAATATATTACGGATAACAATAATTATTATAATGCCAGTTATGCCTATTCCCAAATAGGAATGACCGATTCAGCCAAATACTATCTGAATCTGGAGGACAAGCACCCTCTGACACTCGAAGAATATTTTGCACAACAGAAGGCGAGAAGAGCCATTGCGTTGAATGAAAAAGACTATCACAGTGCATATAATGCATTATATGTAATGAAAGAGCTGAATGAGTCAATAATGGTATCATCACTCCAACGGCAACTTTATTCAGTAGAAAAACAGTTCGACAAAAAGCAGGTAGAACTTCAGAATTTACAGTTGAAGCAGGAGCGCACCTTATGGACGGCATTGTTCTTCTGTGCCACTACGGTATGTATCGTTTTGATTGTGCTGTTTGTTCGCCGCCGTAATCGTTTGCGCGACTATCGTCTGCTGATGGAACAGATGCAGAATGAAAACCTCTCGATGAAAAACAGCCTGATGGAAAAGCTGGAAACTCCCGACCCGATGCGCTCTGACGATTTCGAAGCCTTGCGCGCCGCCTTTCAGGAGCGTGTCGACGTTATCCGCCATCTGGTGGATTTCAGCTATTCGCGGAAGCCGGAGGATTTTATCCGGGAATTCAACAAATGTGTCACTGTAAACAATCCGGGCAAAACCTTCTGGCGCGACCTCCGCTGTTTTGTGGACTACAATTTCAATTCGCTGATCACGAAAATAGCCGATGAGTACCCCCAGCTTTCGGATACGGAACTGAATTTCATCTGTCTGATGTGCTGCAATTTCTCGAACGTGGAAATAATGGTGTGCATGAGCTACAAGAACGAACGCTCCGTATGCAACAAGCGACTGATAATAGCCCGAAAGATGGGAATCAATATGCCGCTCGAACGCTTCCTGCGGTCAAAAATCGACAGCGAAAACACCCCGAAATCACCCATGTGAGCAGATGTGACAAAATAAAATTTCAACATGTTAAATATCAGCTAATTACCAAACGGCTTGTGAACTGCTAATGAATAGCATTTCACAAGCTTTTTTTATAGATTTGCAAGAGTCCAAACTACAAATGAACATCAAAAATTACTGAATATGAAAAACATTCTATTACTAATGATTGCACTGTTGTCAACAGGAACTGCTACCATCGCACAGGAAAAAGTAGTAAATGAAAATGCAGATACACTCTCATTTCATGATATTAGGAGAACTGATGTAAATGATTTACCGATGCTTCCTGACATGATGCGTATACGTTTAGAAGTTAGCGGAGGTATTAATGCGTTAGATGCTTCAAATGTATACCAACCGATTAAACCGGAAGGCAGTTTTGGTATACTTATTAATCGCAATGTAAGTTGGTCACTATGGGAAACTGGTTTGCGTTGGAATTGGAGACAATACAATTTGAAAGGATTTATACCTCAATATGCACCAGAGACAACTAAACTTGAGACTTTTACAAACACGCTTGAAATTCCTTTTACGATAGGGGCCCTATTACGAGAAAACAGTAATATACAATATGCGTTAAAAATGGGAATCTATTTGGAAGCGGGACTATTTGGAAATGGAACATTGTATAAAATAGATAAAACTGGTGCAGTTACACAACAAAAAATTGACAATGTTTATAAAGACCTTCTCAATTTTACACCATTCCAACGTTTTGACATTGGCGGCCGTCTCGGAATAGATGTATATGTTAAAGACTGGAAATTTGGGTTCGAATATACCCATGGGTGGAGAGATATTCATACTGGGTATGACCGCCATATAAAAAACAAAAATTTCAATCTTTCTATCGGCTATATAATTAGAAAGAAGATACATAAAAAAACGTCGAACGTATTTATAGTTTACTAAGCATTTAATTGAATTATAATAGGTTAATTAAAGAATTCCATAGTGAGTTCTCAAAGCATTCGGCAAGAACGGAATCGGCATCGCCCGACGACCGCTATACGTTTGTGGTGTTCGACCGCAAGAACGGCAAGAAAACGGAAATGCTCCTCCCCGTGTACGACGTTCTGACGATTCTCGGCAGAGGTCTGAAAAGCGAAAACGGCACTGTGAAGCCGTTTATGCTTCTCCGCGACAAGGACTACAACTGCTTCGTAAGAATGTTTAAATAACCATGAATGCACTTTGGCTGTGCTGCATTTAGTAATGTTTTCAAACGATGTGATTGAAATTTAAAGATAAGTTGCAGCGGCAAGGGGAATTGGGAAATTGCCCTTGCCGCTAATTCCGTGTTCTTCTTTCGGAGAAATTTATTTTTGACAGAAGAACAGAAGTTATCCTATTTGTTACCCTAAAACGGCTGATAATTCTAACCAATAACCCCCAATATATTCTTTTCCTGAAACATAAATATAAGATAGTCACTGCTTTAGTCTGTGCTCACCTTTGCGGAGGACTCCCCTTGACAACGCCCTCAAAATTATGTCTTTATGTTCTTCTGTCTGAATTTTTTTGACAGAAGAACACAAGAACAGAAGTTGTCTTGTTTGTCATCCAAAAACAGCTGACAACTCTAACCTATAGCCCAAAATATATTCTTTTGTCTGAAACACAAATATAAGATAATCACTGCGTTATCCTGTGCTCACCTTAGCGGAGGACTCCCCTTGACAACGCCCTCAAAATTATGTCTTTGTGTTCTTCTGTCTGAATTTTTTTAACAGAAGAACACAAGAACAGAAGTTGTCCTGTTTGTCACCCCAAAAACAGCTGATAACCCTAACCTATAACCTCTAAACCATAACCCAAAATATGTCTTTCTGTTCTTTTGTCTGGAAAATTCTCTAACGGTTTACGGATTACCGTTTACCGTTTTACTGAACCTTGCTAACCTCTAATTTGTATCTATCCCTAGATAATAAATGGGCGGAAAGTTTGATTTTGTTCAATTATTTTTGTTACTTTACAAGTAAATTAAAGAGAAATGAAATTTTTATACAAAATACCCCGTAATCTGTTGAGTTTTGTGGTGACGGCTGTAGTGCTTTATCTGACGTTGTCGCCCAATGTTGGGGCAGGGAGTCGTTTGTTTTCGTTTCCCGGTGCTGATAAAGTGGTTCATGGCCTGATGTTTTTTGCCGTGGCGTTTTGCTATTATCTGGATTTCGGACGTTCAGAGAAGTATGCCAACCGTCAGTCATTGCTGTTTATTACTTTCGGTTTGTCGTTGGCATTGGGCTGTATTACTGAAGAATTGCAGACAATGATGAAAATGGGGCGTACAGGTGATATCTATGATTTGTTGGCCGACTGTGCAGGCATTTTGGTCGGTTTGCTGATGGCTCGCTCGCTGTTGTTCAAGGACGACAAGAACGTATAGAATGGAAGAAGAACACAAGGAAGAAATAAAGAAAAAGCCTCGCAGGCGTTTCCGTTTTCGGAAAGTTCTGAAATGGGTAGGATTAGGGCTGGTGGTGGTAATGTTGCTGCCATTCCTGCTTTATGTGCCTTCGATTCAGAATGCGGTGAAGGACCTCGTTTCCGAAAAAGTGTCGGAAGCGACGGGGCTTGACATTTTCATCGGTCGCTTTATGCTAAAATTTCCGTTGCGGGTGGCTGTCGACGATTTTCTGGTGCTCGACGAGCATGCCGACACGATGGTGGCGGGCAAGGCTCTGGAATTGAACGTGAAAATACTTCCTGTTTTCCGTGGAAGGGTTGTCGTCGGCAATCTTTCACTTGACAATGCAACCTATCGGATGGTCAGTTCCGACTCGTCGATGGTGCTTTCTGCCCGGCTGCGGCGTTTTGAACTGGGAAGGAGCAGTGTCGTGCTGCTGGCGAGTCAGATAGATTTGTCGGAAGCGGAACTCGACGGTGCCGATGTGACGATAGCCATGGACGTGCGCAAGTCGAAACCTGCGCCTCCCGACACTTCTGCCGCCTCTCCGTGGCTGATTAATCTGAAACAGTTAAAACTGAATGACATACGTTATCGCATGGCGATGATGCCGACAATCGACAGTCTGGATGCGCATATCCCTCAGGCCGAACTGCGGGATTTGGCATTGAACATGAGTACTTCGATGGTGAAGGTGGGAGGGCTGACGGTCGACAAACTGGCGG
>URMA01000101.1 GCA_900548875.1 uncultured Porphyromonadaceae bacterium
CCGCCGGTATGGGTGGCGGAACGGGCACCGGTGCCGCTCCTGTCGTGGCACGTATCGCCCGCGAAAAAGGCAAACTGACCATCGGTATCGTCACTATTCCGTTCCTGTTTGAAGGCAACAAGAAAATCATGAAGGCTCTCGACGGTGCGGAAGAGATGAACAAGTATGTCGATGCCATGCTCGTCATCAACAACGAACGCCTGACGGAAATCTACAAGGACCTCACCCTCGACAATGCCTTTGCCAAGGCCGACGACACGCTGACCATCGCAGCTGCCAGCATTTCGGAAATGATCAACACCCACGGTGAAACGAACATCGACTTCAAGGACGTGGAAACGACACTGAAAAGCGGCAAGACAGCCATCATCAGTACGGGTTACGGTGACGGCGAAAACCGTGTCACAAAGGCTATCGAAAACGCCCTCAACTCACCGCTGCTCAAGAACCGCGATGTCGAGACATCGAAGCGCTTCCTCTTCAACATCTATTACGCCAATGATGCCGAAAATCAATTTACTATCGGCGAAATGGATGAGATAACAAGATTTATGACTAATTTTGCAAAAGATGTGGAAGTCATTTGGGGTCGTACGGTCGACAACTCGCTCGGCAGCAAGGTGAAAATCACCATTCTGGCAGCCGGTTTCGACTTGAGCCTCAACAACGAAAACTCGCCGGTAGGTACTGGCAGAAAGAGCGACAAAGGCAAGAGCAAGGATACGCAGCCTACGAACACCGACCGCATTGCCAAGGAATACGGCGAAAGCAAGATTGCCGGACGCGACCGCGAAATGGCGCGCGCACGCTATATACTGCTCGGAGCCGACCAAATGGACAACGACAGCCTCATCAGCTTTATCGAAAAGAACCCGACATTCAAGCGCGGCAACGACTCTACGCTCCGCAAGGAATGGGAAATGCTTTCGGAAAGCCAGAAACCCGACCAGAAACCGGGTACGATGTACGACAACGGCAAGACCAAGACGATTGTGTTCTAACCGCTAACAAACGAATCAGAAACTTTAAAAACATACAATTATGAATCTTTTTGATACAGTCAGCGCCGACATCAAGGCGGCTATGCTCGCACGCGACAAAGTGCGTCTGGAAGCCTTGAGAGGGGTGAAAAAGGAATTTCTTGAAGCCAAGACTGCAAAAGGCGGAAACGGAGAACTTGCCGACGATGCGGCAATGAAAATCCTCGTCAAAATGGTGAAACAACGCAAGGAAAGTGCAGCTATCTATACGGAACAGAATCGTCCGGACCTGGCTGAAGAAGAACTTGCACAGGCTGCCATCATCGAAACCTATCTCCCGAAACAAATGTCGGAAGAAGAGCTGACAGCCGCCCTGAAAGCCATCATCGAAAAGGTTGGCGCCACTTCTGCCAAGGATATGGGCAAAGTGATGGGTACAGCCACTAAGGAACTTGCCGGCAAAGCCGACGGAAAAGTAATTTCAGCCAAAGTACGCGAACTTTTGGCTTAATCGTTTCACTTTCTTTTTTTCAATCGAACAATATGTTAACACTTGCAGCAATTAAGGAAAATCCTCAAGGCATCATCGACCGCCTGAAAGTAAAGCATTTCGACGGTACAGAACAAATCAACCATATTCTTGAGCTGGACAAGACACGCCGTGCTGCCCAGACTCAATTCGACCAGAACGGTGCGGAACTGAAAAAACTTGCCGCTCAAATCGGCGGCTTGATGAAGGACGGCAAAAAGGAAGAGGCTGAAAAAGTAAAGGCAGCCGTTGCCGAACTGAAGGACAAGAACAAAAAGATTGAAGAGGAGCTCAACCAGGCTGCCGACGAAATCACCAACATCCTTCTCAACATCCCTAACACTCCGTGTGCCATGGTTCCGGAAGGCAAAACAGCCGAGGACAACATCGTGGAAAAGGAAGGCGGACCGATGCCGGAACTTCCTGAAGATGCACTTCCTCACTGGGAACTGGCAAAGAAATACAACATCATCGACTTTGAGCTGGGTGTGAAAATCACCGGCGCAGGCTTCCCTGTCTATTTCGGCAAGGGTGCGAAACTGCAACGCGCGCTTATCCAGTTCTTCCTCGACGAAGCTTCAAAAGCCGGCTATCTGGAAACTCAGCCGCCTTACGTTGTGAACGAAGCTTCCGGCTACGGCACAGGACAATTGCCTGACAAGGAAGGACAGATGTACCACTGCAACCTCGACAACCTCTACCTGATTCCGACAGCCGAAGTTCCGGTAACCAACATCTACCGCGACATCATTTTCGAAGAGAAGGACCTCCCGAAGAAGAACTGTGCCTACTCTGCCTGCTTCCGCCGCGAAGCCGGTTCCTACGGTAAGGACGTACGCGGCCTCAACCGCCTGCACCAGTTCGACAAGGTGGAAATTGTCCGCATCGAAAAGCCGGAAAACTCCTATGCTGCCCTCGAAGAAATGAAGGACCACGTTCAAGGCCTGCTCGACAAGCTGGAACTGCCGTGGCACATCCTTCGCCTCTGTGGTGGCGACATGAGCTTCACTTCCGCCATCACATTTGACTTTGAAGTGTTCTCGGCCGCACAGAAACGCTGGTTGGAAGTCAGCTCGGTTTCCAACTTCGAAAGCTATCAGGCAAACCGTCTGCACTGCCGCTACCGTGATGCCAACAAGAAAATTACCCTCTGCCACACGCTGAACGGCTCTGCACTCGCATTGCCGCGCATCATGGCAGCCCTGCTGGAAAACAACCAGACTCCGGAAGGCATCCGCATCCCGCCAGTGCTTGTTCCTTATACAGGCTTCGACATTATCGACTAAGCTATACAAGCAACATAAACAAACTTTTTCAATACAAGAAAGCCGGCTCATCGCCGGCTTTTTTCGTTATTTTCCTTTCATTTCCATTCCCCGGAGGGCGGCTTCCACGTTCCGCATCAGTCCGCCATATTTGGCGCGTTTCACCGCAGATCCCTTGAATATGCGGCGGAAATCATCCTCACTCATCTGCCGCAGCTTGTCGAACGTCAGCGACAGGAATTCCGAAGAAGGGGCAAACTCGTCCACACCCGTCGGACGGGCAAAACGGTTGTGCGGACATACCTTCTGGCACTCATCACATCCATAGACGCGTTTTCCGAGCCTCTCAGCCACTTTCTCGTCCAACGCGTTCCGATATTCAATCGTAAGGCAAGAAAGGCAGGAGCGGGCGTCTAAAGCCCCGTAATCGCATGGCAGCGCACAAGCCGGACAAGCGTCGACGCAGCGACGGCAGTCGGCACAGTGCAGACGACAAGGTTCGTCGGGTTCAAATGCGAGAGTGGTGACAATTTCGGCAAGGAAAAAATAGGACCCTTTTCCGGGTATTATCAACTGGTTGTTGCGGCCCACAAAGCCTATTCCGGCCTCCTGTGCCCAATAGCGTTCGCGAATCGGTGCGGAGTCCACACAGACACGGCAACGGCAACCGGTAACCGCCTGCATATACTCGGTCACTTCGGCCAGTTTCCGGCGTACTACGTCGTGATAGTCCTTTCCATAGGCATAATAGGAGAACTGCGGCGCATCGGCAGGCTGAAGCTGCCGGGGATAGTAGTTGAGCGCAACGCAGATGACCGTCTGCGCCCCTTCGAGCAGCAGGGCGGGATTGTCGCGCACCGCCTGATGGTTTTCCATATAGCCCATCGTGGAATGTTTTCCTGCCTCCAGCCAGCGGCGATATTCGGCCACGGCGCTATCCGCAACCGGATGCACGCAGGCAAACCCGCAGGCATCAAACCCGCAGGCAATAATCCGTTCCCGGAGCTGTTCCTTACATAGGGATGGGGAGGAAGCGGTAGCCATTTTCCTGAAGCCATTCTATCGCACGCGGCAAGGCATAGCGCAGGTTCTTTTCCGCTTTCAGCGAATCGTGGAACACGACAATCGAGCCGTTTCTCACATAGCGCTTCACATTGTCAAGCACCTGTTCGCCGTTCAGCTTCTTGCTGTAGTCGCGCGTGACAAGGTCGTACATCACAATCCGCATATTGTCCTTGATGGCGGCCGCCTGTTTCCAGCGTATCAGCCCGTGGGGCGGACGGAACAAGGCACTGTCGATATAGCCGTGCGCCTCCTCAATGTCGGCAATATAGCGTTTGCGGCGCACGATGGAGCCCTGAAGATGGTGCATCGTATGATTCCCTACACTGTGTCCGCGACGCAGCACTTCGGCATAGGTCTCGGGATGCTTTCTTACATTGTCGCCCACACAGAAAAAGGTGGCCTTGATGCCATACTTGTCAAGCATGTCAAGCACCCAGGGGGTAACTTCCGGAATCGGGCCGTCGTCGAAAGTGAGATACACGGCCTTGTCTTTCATCGGAATACGCCAGACGGTTTCCGGAAACAGCATTCTGTAGAGCAATGGTGGCTGTTCAATAAACATTAGCAGTCAGTAAAATTAAAAACCGCCGAAGCGAAGCCAGCAGGCATTCACTTCAGCGGTCAGTTATTGGTCAATTCTTATTGTTCTTTAGCCTGTCCGTCAGCCTTCGGATAGCGTGCAAACACACGTTCCAGATTGACGCCTTCCGCCTGAAGACGTTTCACGATAGCTTCCGTTTCTTCCGGCATGATGGTATTGTGGAGCTGAAGCAGATCCATCAGATAGTAAGTGTCGATATACATGTCGGTATTTGTCAGCAGGCTGTACTGACGCGGATTCAGCGACTGATAGAAGCGTACATACTGTCCCCAGCGCATAATCTCGCTTTCAATGATGCGTTTCGCACGTTCCGTTTCAGCCTTCATTCCGGCTTCGCTGCCCAACAGATAAGAAACCTGAGCTATCTGCTGGCCGATTTGTACGGAATAAGGCGACGCAAATGTCGGAAGTTTCTGCTCGATAAGGTCGAGGATATGGTGAGCCTTTGCAAAACGGTCGTTCATATACTTCTCAGTCTTCACATATTCCGGCGTGCCCTTAACCAACGGACGCATACCGCCGACGGTATCCGAAAGCTGCGATTTAGCCTGTAAGCCTTCCAGAACGAGGGCAGAAGCGAGGTCGACCATTGTGCTGCGGGTAGTGGTCACCATGCGGCGCACCGTTTCGTCGAGATACGGCGCATCTTCCGGCGACTTCACATCCAGTCCGCCCCAACGGAATTTCTCGGTCACATTGCGATAAGCCTTGTCGGTATTTACGGCAAATGTTCCATCGTAGCCGTATTCAATCGGCGTCAGCTCATAGGCCATACCCGTTGATTCCATATACGGCATCAGACCGTCGTAATAGCTTTCCGGCACGGTCATGGCGAAATAAATCGGGCGTTTCCAGCCTTCCTTGATCACCGACGAAATAATGTCGATGCTCATCACCTTGCTGGACGTCATGCCACCGTCGCCCACCGTGTAACGGTCGGCAAGCATGTTCAGACGGATATATTCGGCAATCCTGTTTCTGTCCTTTTCTGCCACGATTCCGTTCTTCACGGCGTCGTCGGCATTGACAGGAATAAACATCTGCGGATATTTGAATTCAGGCAATCCCCAGGCGTTCTTGTTGTAGTCGTCGGAATAGAATGCCTTGAGAGCCGACTGGGCCGGTACAATCATTGCCGTGTCGGGATCGATGAAGTAGTTGAACTGACGGCGGTCGTAAGCGAACGCATCGCGCGGAGCCAGCATAGGCAGGGCGGCCGATTCGTAAGCCGGACGGCGCATCTGGTTGATATACCAGTCGGTCGACAGATAGCTGAGGTTCACGACACGCACATCCGTGCGCCAGCCTTCCACTTCCTGGGCATACCACAAGGGGAATGTATCGTTGTCACCGTTGGTAAACAAGATACCGTTTTCGTCGACACTCGACAGGTAGTTCATACCGAAATCGCGTGCGGCATAACGGCCTGAACGGTCATGGTCGTCCCATGTCTGGCTGACCATCTGAACAGGAACGATAAGACCGAGCACTACGGCAACGACGGCAAGCGTGTTGGTAGTGGTGGTTTCGGATTCTGCCGTAGCATCCTTGGTCAGCACTTTCTTGAGAAGCAGACAGAGCAGACGCCACAAGCCTACAACACCCATACCGATCCAGATGGCATAAGCATAGAACGAACCGGCAAATGCATAGTCACGTTCACGCGGCTGTCCCGGAGTCTGGTTCAGATAGAGCACGATGGCGATACCCGTCATGAAGAACAGGAAGAATATTACCCAGAACTGCTCAATGCCGCGTTTGCCCTTATAGGCCTGCCAAAGCAGACCGATGATGCCGAGCAGCAGCGGAAGCATGTAGTATACGTTGTGTCCGGCGTTGCCTTTGCCATAGTCGTCAGGCAGCAGCGACTGGTCGCCAAGGCGGAAATTATCGATGGCAGGAATGCCGCTTATCCAGTTTCCATGTGTGATTTCGCCCTGGCCCTGAATGTCGTTCTGACGGCCTGCAAAGTTCCACATGAAATAACGCCAGTACATATAGTTCAACTGATAATTGATGAAATATTCAAGATTTTCGCCGAACGTAGGCTTCGTGCGGTAGTCGGTTCCCAAGGTGTTGCCGTTCTTGTCAACCAACGTGGTGGCCTGCACCTGTTTGCCTTTAATGCCTCCCAACCAGTCGCTATAGGACTGCGCCATGGCAGAGCTGTAGAGACGCGGGAAAAGCATGTTCATTTCCGGCGATGTCACGTAGTCTTCGGCATAGCCGATTTTGATGTAGCGGTCGGGAGCATCGGGAGTAGTCTTTACCTCCTTGCGATAAAGAGCCTTGCCGAATTTCTTGACAGGCTTCTGTGTACCGTCGTTCTGAACCTCGTAAAGAATCGGAGCGCTGTAGACAGGACCATAGAGCAACGGAGTTTTGCCATACTGCTCACGGTTGAGGTAATCGGCAAGCGCAAATACATTATCAGGCGAGTTCTGGTCCATCGGCGTGCGTGCGTTCGAACGAATCAGAATCAGCGCGTAGGAAGAATAGCCGATAAAAATCACGGCTACGCTGAGAATGATATTGTTCAAAATGCGTACAGGCACTTTCTTGCAGAACTTGAACAGATAGATTGCCAGCGCAACGGTCAGCACAACTGCAATGAGGAGTCCGTCGCCGATAAAGAACATTCCAGAAGCAACAATGCTGAGGAAAAACGACAGCTTCATGCGGCCGGGATGGTTCTGGCGGTAGAATTCGTAGATAGCCCAGATGAACAAGGCCGAAACGATAATCGCATAGGCGATTACGCCGGAGTTGAAGCCTAATCCGAATGTGTTGACAAACAGGAGTTCAAAATATTGTGCCACTTCCACGAAGCCCGGAACAAGTCCGAACAGAATCAGCACGATAATACCGAATGAAACGAGCAGCGCCAACAGCGAGCCCTTGACATTCGTATTCTTGAATTTCTTATAGTAGAACACAAGAACGATGGCCGGAATACACAACAGGCTGAGCAGGTGGACAGCCACCGACACGCCGACAGTGTAGGCAATCGCTACGAGATAGCGGTCGGAATGCGGCTGGTCGCTACGGTTTTCCCACTTGAGAATCAGCCAGAAAATCAACGCCGTACAGAAAGAAGAGAAGGCATAAACCTCACCTTCGACGGCCGAGAACCAGAACGTGTCGCTCCAGGTATAGGCCAATGCGCCTACCACGCCGCTGCCCATGATGAGAAGCAGCTGCTGCCAGCTATATTCCGTTTCTTCGTCTTTGGTAATCAGTTTGCGAACAAGGTGCGTAATGGTCCAGAACAGCAACAGGATAGTTCCGGCACTAAGCAGGCCCGACATTGTGTTGACACAGATTGCCACCGTATCCGGTCCGGAAGCGAAATTGACAAAGAAGCGCGCGGCAAGCATGAAAATCGGGTTGCCGGGCGGGTGTCCCACTTCGAGTTTATTACCTTGAGCGATAAATTCGCCACAATCCCAGAAACTCGCTGTAGGCTCCAGTGTCGACAGATAGGTGAATGCCGCAATGACAAACATCAGCCAGCCTAACGAGTTGTTCAACAAATTGTATTTTTTCATTACCGGTAGTGTTATTTTTCTTTTTACAACTTGCAAAGATAGTGTGTTAGATATGTACTTTAGGCATTTAGCTCCTTAATTGTGGTTAAATTATTGGTTTTTTGCGATACGGAAAGTATGGAAGGAATCGACAAACGAATAATTTACCGTCAGAGCAAACTGTTCGCAAATGGAACGGACGATGGTCAGTCCGAGTCCGGTCGACTCGCTTTTCCGCTTTTTCCCCTGATTGAAACGGTGGAAAATGCTTTCTCCGTCAAGGGCCTCATCGGCCGGCCCGTTGCTGACAACAAATTCCCGGGAATTTATGCGGATACGGATAATGCCCTCGTCCGTATGCACAAACGCATTCTTCAGCAGATTGGTGACAAGCATCGATGCCAGCTGTTCGTTGATTTCACATTCGAAATCGCCGTCGCGCTCCACTTCCACGCTAATATCCTTATAGGAATAAATAGCCTTGTAGTCGTCGAGCACATTGTCGACAATCCGGGAAAACGACACGTTCGTCGTGTCGGGGAACTGTCCGTTTTCGATACGCGACAGCAGAAGCATCGACTTGTTGAGCTTCACGATGTTGCCCAGTGAATGATGAATCTTGGCCAACGCCTCCAGCTGTTCGGGCGTAAGCGTCTCGTCCTCCATCAGCATTTCCACGCGGTTGATGCTGATGGCCAGCGGAGTCTGCAACTCGTGCGAAGCATTGCCCGTAAATTCGCGCTGCTGCTCGTAAAGCTGCTCGTTGCGTTCCATGGTGCGTACACCCACTTCGTTCAACCGGCGGAATTCCGTAATCGTTGTCGGGTTGTTGAGCGGGCTGTTCTTCTGCCCTATCCGATAGCTGTCAAGCCACTTCAGGAATACATACAGCGGCCGCATGCTGCGATAGAACACGAACGAGTTGATTGCCACCACGGCAACCACCAGACAGCAGAAGAGAATGACAATCCAATAGAGTATGGCTTCGCGGATATCCTCTTTCTCAAAGGTCGGAGTGGCTACTGTCAGTTTGAAATAACGGCCCTCCATGTTCTTGAATATCGTGCAGCGCAACCGTGCCGGCTCCGTTTCGTCGAGCCAGACGATGAACACCTCCGCATCGGCATAGCTGATTTGTGGCTGCGACAGCGCTTCAGCCGCCGATATTTCTTCCAGATAATACTGGTTGTTCGTCCCGTTGCTCACGCTAGGCAGTTCCTCGCCGCTCAGCGCCTTTATCATGATTTGTTCGGAATAGTCGTCGAGCTGGTCGTCTACCTCATCATTCACCACCCCCATGATGGCAAAATAGAACAGCACGGCCCACACCGCCAGGATAAGCACCATGGCGAGCGTAATACGGTAGATGATGCGGTAGATGAGTTTCATTCTGCTGTTTCCTCCATTTTATAGCCAAATCCGTAGACTGCCTTGATTTCAATGCCTGCATCGGCATCCTTCAGTTTCTTGCGGAGATTCTTGATATGGGCATAGATAAAGTCGAAATTGTCGACCATGTCGATATGGTCGCCCCACACGGTTTCGGCAAGTGTCTGCTTGTTGATGAGACGGCCGCGGCGGTTCACGAAATACTCCAGAATGTCGTATTCCTTTCGGCTCAGTTCCAAAGGCTTGTCGTGGGCATACACTTCAAACTTGTCGGGCACGATGCGCAAGTTGCCGATGCGAATCGACGTGTCGCCGCCATGATTGTTGCGGCGTGCCACACTTCGGATTCGTGCACTCAGTTCAGCCAGATGGAAAGGTTTTGCCAGATAGTCGTCAGCACCCAGATTCAGCCCTTCGATTTTGTCCTCGATGGCATCCTTAGCCGATACGATAATCACATTTTCGCGCTTGCCCATCTCTTTCAGTTTGCGCAGCAGGTCAAGCCCGCTACCGTCGGGGAGCATGATATCCAAAAGAATACAATCATAGTCGTAAGCCATAATCTTGTCGAGAGCGGCGGG
>URMA01000102.1 GCA_900548875.1 uncultured Porphyromonadaceae bacterium
ACGTTCACGTTCCGCTTTTTCCTCCGCCAGTCGTTTCGCCTCCGCAGCTTTTTCCGCTTCCGTTTTTTCCGGCTTCTTCACCGGCTCTTTCGGCTTGACCACCTCTTTAGGTTTCACCGTTTCTTTTTTCGGTTCTTCCGCTTTAGGTTTCAAAGTGACCGTTTCCTCTTCAGTCTGTGTCAGTAAATCCTGTTCCGAAGGAAGTTGCGGTTCTGTTTCTGCAGGCGGTGCTGCCGCATCTTCATCCATAATATCCACATCTACCAGAGAAGGATCATCAAAACCGCTCGCTGCGTCCACATTCCCCAGCATCACGGGCACTCCACCTGCATCTTCATCCGGTTGGGGGACAGTAAAGCTCACCAGAATCAAAAGAGCAATCACTGCCACATGCACCAATAGTGCACCGAGCGCTCCTATGTATTCACCCTTTTTTCTTCTGTCCATTGTTTCTTATTTTTTTTCAGGCGGGCGGGTAGCCAGCACCATCTTAAAATGATTCTCGTTTGCAATGTTCAATACCCTTACAATCTCACGGTAAGGTACCGATTCATCCGCATACAATGCCACATACATTTCCGGTTCCTTCTCTGCACAACTCTGCAAAAAAGAGGTCAGATCGTTCAGCGCCACCGGCTGCTCTTTTTCATTGCCGAAAGCGGCATAGAAATTCAAGTCCTTATCGATAACCACTCTTGTCAGCGGTTTGGCCGAAGTCTGCTGCTTGCCTTGAGGCAACAATACCTTGATGGCATTGGGCGACACCACCGTAGAGGTTATCATAAAGAATATCAGCAACAGGAAAATGACGTCCGTCATGGAGGCCATGCTGAAATTGGGCGATACTCTATTTCTTCTTTTTAATCCCATCTGCCAATTATTTTGCAGGCTCGTTCAACAAGTCCATGAACTCCATTGTACGAGATTCCATTTTATTTACCACACGGTCTACCAGCATCACCAGATAATTGTAGGCAAACATAGCGATGATACCGACAATCAGACCACCGACCGTTGTAATCATAGCTTCATAGATACCTCCGGAAAGCAAAGTGATATCAATGTTTCCGCTTCCGGCATTCGCCATTTCGTAGAAAGCACGTACCATACCGGTCACCGTACCGAGAAATCCGAGCATCGGAGCGCCTCCGGAAATAGTTGCCATCACAGTCAGTCCTTTTTCCAGCTTTGCAACTTCAATATTACCCACATTCTCAATAGCTACCTGCACATCGTTAATAGGACGTCCCAAACGGCTGATTCCTTTTTCTATCATACGTCAGTAACTAAAACAAATCTTTTTTCGGGAGCTGTCCCCGTTTTTAGCGGTGCAAAGTTACAGAAAAAAAGTGTTCAGCATTCCGCTTTCAATAAAAAGAAAACATAAAAAGAACGGCAACCGTGAAATGCGGTTGCCGTCGTATCGGGTGGGTGAGGATTTGTCAGTCTTCAAATCTGTTGACTATTACGCCGTTGTCGTTGATATGCAGTACCCAGTCCATGCCCTTTTGTTCTACTTCCACTTCATAGAAACTGTTGGCAGGGAGATGATGATATTCGATTTCGTTTTCCAC
The DNA here is from genome assembly GCA_900548875.1 of uncultured Porphyromonadaceae bacterium. Lineage (GTDB taxonomy): Bacteria > Bacteroidota > Bacteroidia > Bacteroidales > Muribaculaceae > Limisoma. Next base: position 1,575 of record URMA01000102.1, read on the forward strand.
TTTGGCATTGGCGAATTCTTTGCCGACGGCATCCTTGATGATTTGCGGAACGGCCGTCCAGTTCAGTTCCCAATCGCTGCCTACCCATTCCATTTTGCCGTTGAAGCGAATTTCCTTTTCGATTCCTTCATGGCGGACTTCCACGCAGAGATAGCCGTCGTCGTATTCCTTACCGACGATTACAGCACCCGGATAAAGCTTTTCTACAGCTTGCTGAAGTTCTTCGCCTACAGCCACTGAAGCCGAGTTGCCGGGTGTCGAAGGTTTGTCGATGACATTGCCGTCGGCGGAGATATACACATCCGTACTGCCATAGCGCGATTCGAGTTCAAATTTATAGTAGGTGCCGTTGGCTTGTGTCACGTATTCGTCGATGTCGTCGATTTTCGTATAGTGAGCAAACTGTTCCGTTGCTTTCAGAGCATTCATCACTTGCACCGGAACGGCGGATTCCGTCATTTCTGTTTTTGTCTGTATCCATTCGCCTGCTGTAGTGAACAAAATTTCACGCACCAGGCGGTTGTCAATGATTTCCACTTCTGTCTGGCCGTCTTCCTTGTCGATGTCAATGATGCGGGCTTCCGGATAATTTTGCTTGAGCCATGCGTCGATTCCTGCGGCAGGAGTTTGTGGCAATATGTTTTCGTAGTCGTTGTCCTTTTCGGCATCAACTACGGTCTTGACCAAAATTCCATCTTCAGCATAGTAGAGGTCAAGATCCGTTTCTGTTCCGTTTTCTTTTTTCTCGACATCAATCACATAGAGCGTTTCAGCATCTTTGCGTTGTATTTTGTCGGCTTCTTTGTCGTAAGTCCACGGTGCTTTGGAGTATTCGCTTTCGTTGAAAGCCGTCAGCACCGCCTGCGGCAGCATGTCGAAAGGAACGTCGGTGTCAGTCATTCCCCATTCTGCACTTGCCATGTGGAACCATGCCTTTGTGGTGTATGTTGTTGCTTTTGTCAGCGGTTGGCTGAACGATGCTACTGCATATTCTCCTTTTTGTTCCCACGAAATGTTGGTTGCATTCGGAAACATTTGGTTGAAATTGCTTACTACAGCTTCAGGCAGGTTGCTGTCGATAGGTTCATTTCCCGTTTCGTTGCATGCGAAGAAGGTAAATGCACCTGCTATCAGTGCCAGTCTTGAAAGTTGTTTTGTGTTCATATTTTGATAAGTTAAAGTGTTCGTGTGCAAATTTTGTGTCAGATTCTGAATTAATTCTGAATTGAAACTTAAATGTTATCAGTAAATAAACTTTTTTAGTTAAAAAGTTTAGCTTAAAACGGATTTTCGTATATTTGCATCCATAGGATATGTGTTTGTATAAAACTTAAAAAAGTGTGGTTTTCTTCGCTATCTTGTGAGCGTAGGGCACGTATGTTATTGACTTATTCGTTGAATTTGAGTAATATTAATAAATAAATTATGCCGATGAAAAAACTTTTACTATCTGTTTTGTCGTTGTGCTTTGTTGCAACAAGTATGTTCGGGCAGATTGCCCGACATGAGGCCATTGAACTTCCCAAAATGGCAAAAGCGCCTGTTTCGGATGATTTGCAATGGTTGACTAATGCCACTGATGTGGATACATATTATTCTTTGGGGGCTGGATTGGCTTGTGAATTTGGCGCTGTTTCCTGTTTTACTCCCGACAAACTTTCTGCTTACGACGGATTACAGGTGTCGGTGATTAATATAGGCGTTGCCAATACAGTGTCGGATGCTACGATTTTTGTGATGCAGGGTAGTTCCCCGTCGACGGCAACGGAAATCGCTTCGAAAAAAGTTTCGGGACTATCAAGTTATTTTAATTATGTGAAACTTGATGCTCCATTCACTATCGACGCTTCTGAAAATCTGTATATCGGCTTCAAGATGAATGTCGATGACTCGATTTATCCGCTTTTGTACGATGGTTCCGGATTGGAAGCTACGGATGCAGGTTTGTCGTATGTCTATATGGACGGCGACTATATGGATTTGTCTGAGCGATCTGATTTCCTGTATTTGGGCCATCCGATGATTCAAGCTTTGGTTGGTGGTGATGAAAACAAGTTGCTGACCGTGTCTGTGTGGGAAATGACCGACGGCGATACTAATGTGTTCAAATATCAGCCGATTGGAAGTGAAGTAAATCCTGTTGTCACATTTGTCAACAATTCATTCTGTACGGTGGAAAGTATGACTGTCAGCTATTCTGTCAATGGAGAGGTGGCTGAGAAGACTTATACATTCTCTCCGGCTGTCGCTTCGAATTCTATTACGGCTACAAGCATAGAATTGCCGAAAATTGTTTTTGATGGAGATGTGGATTACTCCTATTTCGTGACACAACTCAATGGGCAGCCGATAGCAGAAGTAGGAGGAAGCTGTTCGTTTTATGCCTACGACAAGCAGGATGCCGTCGACCGTACGTTGCTGATGGAAAAATTCTACAGCCAATACTGCGGCTACAGTCCGGAAGGCAAGGAAGCCATTGATGCCGCCGTTGTCGGCTATGAAGATCGCGTGGCACGCATTTATCATCATGCGGGCTATCGTGTTGATGTTTTCACGATTGACGAGAGTGTCGAAACCGCTACTGCATTCGGTGTGTTTTTCTCACCGGCTACAATGGGCGACCGTATGTGGCATTATTCTTTGGGTAACAATGTGTTCAATGCCATGCAGTGGACCGGTGACTTGATTGCTGAATACCTGCAGCATGACGGTTTGGCTTCTCTGAATATTTCTGATTCCTATGATGTGGAAACGCGTGAATTGACGGTCAATGTCAGCGGAAAGTGTATTGTAACTCCTGTGGACAAGAAAATGACGGTGGTGGTGACAGAAAGCAATTATTCGTCTTTCCAGTCGAATGCCCAAAACTATAAGCATGACCATTTCCCGATTCTGTATCTCACGGCTGCAGACGGTGATGATTTGCAGGTTAACGAGGACGGCAGTTATGACATGACTTTCAAAGGCGTGATACCGCAGTCCTATAACAATGGTAACGGTACGATTGTGACGGGAAACAAGGTAAATATAAATCTTGATGAATTGCGCATTGTAGCGTTTATTTCCGACGGATGGGATGGGATTATTAGTGACCGTTATGTTCTGAATTCGGCGACCAAGGAGGCTGCAACGGTTGGCGCTTCTGTTGCCGGAGTGGAACTGCCCGGTGTGAATGTCTACGGTGTCGACAGCCGTATCGTGGTGGAAGGTGATTACGACCGTGTGCAAGTGTTCAATGCTTCCGGTATTGAAACGGGAACAGAAGGCCTGTCAGCCGGTCTTTACATTGTTAAGGTTATGGCCGACGGCCAGTCGATGGTAAAGAAAGTTGCAGTGAAATAGAAATAAATTGCATTCAGAGGAAAGAAAGTCCCGGTTGCTTTAGGCGGCCGGGACTTTTCTTTGGCTCTGTGATAAAATAAAACAGGCATACCGTTTGGGCGGCATGCCTGTTTTGTAGGGTTTCTATGTGTTGAATTAGAATTCGCAGTTGTTCGGAGTACGTGGGAAAGGAATCACGTCGCGGATATTGGTCATGCCGGTTACGAAAAGCACGAGGCGTTCGAAACCGAGGCCGAAACCGGAGTGAGGCACTGTACCGAAGCGGCGTGTGTCGAGATACCACCACATGTCCTTCATCGGAATGCCCAGTTCGTCGATGCGCTTAGCCAGTTTTTCGTAGTTTTCTTCACGTTCGGAACCGCCGATGATTTCGCCGATTTTCGGGAAGAGCACGTCCATGGCACGTACGGTCTTGCCGTCGTCGTTCTGCTTCATGTAGAAGGCTTTGATTTCTTTCGGATAGTCGGTCAGGATTACCGGCTTCTTGAAATGCTCTTCTACGAGGAAGCGTTCGTGTTCGCTCTGCAGGTCAGCTCCCCAGAATACCGGGAACTCGAACTTATGGCCGGATTCTTCCAGAATTTTCACGCCTTCCGTGTAGGTCAGGCGGACAAATTCGTTGTTGACAACAAATTTCAGGCGGTCAACAAGTTCCTCGTCGTACATCTTGGCAAGGAATTCGATATCGTCGGCTGCATTTTCGAGTGCATAGTTGATACAATATTTGATAAAGTCCTCAGCCAACTCCATATTGTCGTTGATGTCGTTGAACGCAACTTCCGGTTCAATCATCCAGAATTCCGACAAGTGGCGCGGCGTATTGGAGTTCTCAGCGCGGAATGTCGGGCCGAAAGTGTAGATGGCACCGAGGGCTGTAGCTCCGAGTTCGCCTTCCAGCTGTCCGGAAACGGTAAGGTTGGCCGGCTTTCCAAAGAAGTCCTGTGAATAGTCCACAGTTCCGTCTTCTTTTTTAGGAAGGTCGTTGAGGTTGAGCGTAGTCACCTGGAACATGGCTCCTGCACCCTCGCAGTCGCTGGCTGTGATGAGCGGAGTGTTGAGGTAGAAGAATCCGCGTTCGTTGAAGAACTTGTGGATGGCAAAGGCCAATGTGTGGCGGATGCGGAAAATGGCTCCGAATGTATTGGTACGTGGGCGCAGGTGAGCTTTCTCGCGCAAGAATTCGAGCGTGTGTCCTTTCTTCTGCAACGGATATTCGTTGGCATCTGCCGTTCCGTAGATTTCAAGTGTTTCTGCCTGTATTTCAGCAGTCTGTCCTTTTCCCTGCGATTCTACCAGCTTGCCTTCGACATGGATGCTGGCACCGGTAGTAATTGGCTTCAGATCCTCTTCCGTGAACTTCTCCATATCGAACACGATCTGTATGTTCTTGATAGTCGAGCCGTCGTTGAGGGCAACGAACTGAACGTGCTTGTTACCTCTACGGGTTCTAACCCAACCTTTCACGCATACATTGGTGTTGATGAGTTCCGGATTCCAGATGTCCGCTATTTTTGTTCTTTTCATATTAAGTATATTATAAATGGTAACCTCCTTCTCCGCGAAAGGGCAGAGCAGGAGGATTATTCAGTTTTTGGTTAATTCACACTATTCGAAAGAGCCTTGCTTCAAGAAGTTCACTTCTTCCTGAGTGAGGTAACGCCAGCGTCCTCTCGGAAGGTTCTTTTTCGTCAAACCGGCAAAGTAGACGCGGTCGAGCTTTGTCACGCGGTAGCCGAGCGATTCGAACATACGGCGAACGATACGGTTGCGGCCTGAGTGGATTTCGATACCGGCCTGATTCTTGTCGTGGTCGTTCACGTAGCTGATAGCGTCGGCGTGAATCGGTCCGTCTTCCAGTTCGATGCCGTCGGCAAGACGCTGCATGTCTTCTTCAGAGATGTCCTTGTCGGTCCAAACCTGGTAGATTTTCTTCTTCACATATTTCGGGTGAGTAAGCTTGGAAGCAAGGTCACCGTCGTTGGTCAGAAGCAGCACGCCTGTCGTGTTTCTGTCAAGACGTCCTACCGGATAGATACGTTCCTTGCAGGCGTTCTTTACCAAATCCATGACGGTCAGACGTCCGTCCGGGTCATCGCTTGTTGTCACGCAATCCTTCGGTTTGTTGAGCAGAATGTAGCACTTGTTTTCAAGTGTAACCACTTTGTCGTTGTATTCCACAACGTCGTCGTGCTTGATTTTAGTACCCAATTCCGTAATGGCAACACCGTTGACCTTGACAAGTCCCTGCTGAATCAGTTCGTCGGCTTCACGGCGTGAGCAGATACCGGCGTTGGCCATGAACTTGTTCAAGCGGATTTCTTCATTCGGATCGACTGCCGGCATATCGTAGATAACCGGTTGAGGACGCGGAGTGAAGCGTTGTCCGCCCTGACGGTTGAAGTTGCCGCCGCGGCGGTTGTTGAAATTATTTCCTTGACGGTTGTTGTATCCGCCCTGGCGATTGTTGTAACCGCCTTGTCGGTTATTGTTGTAACCTCCCTGCTGACGGTTGTTGTAACCGCCCTGTCGGTTGTTATTGAAACCTCCCTGCTGACGGTTGTTGTTGTATCCACCTTGCTGGCGGTTGTTGTTGTATCCACCTTGACGGTTGTTATTGTAACCGCCCTGTCGGTTATTGTTGTAACCACCTTGCTGGCGATTGTTGTTGTATCCACCCTGGCGGTTATTGTAGTTGTTGTATCCGCCCTGGCGGTAGTCGTTCTGTTGGTTGTAATCGTTCTGTTGGTTGTAGCCCCCTTGCTGGCGGTTGTTGTATCCTCCTTGGCGATTGTTGTAGTTGTTGTACCCGCCTTGACGGTTATTGTAGTTGTTGTATCCTCCTTGGCGGTTGTTGTAGTTGTTACGATTGTAGTTGTTGTTGTAACCACCTCTGTTTCCATAATTGTTTTGGCTGTAGCTTTTCTCCTTGTAGTCAGTAGTAGTTGTTGTTGAACCTGACTCTGATTTCTGCTGGTCAGAACTATAGGTGGAATTAGGGTTGTAGGTTACTTTTTCGAAATGCGCGTTTTCCGCATTCATCTCTTGACTTTCTCCAATCCGTGGTCTTTTTGGCTTTTTGCTGACTTCCATCATAAATTCAAAAAATTAGATTTTTAACAAGCCTCGCGGCGTGAATAATATGCTATTTGTTTGTTTAAAATTATTGTCAATTGCAATTGTTGACGTTTCGTCAAGTATGTGATAGAAACCTGACTTTTTCACGTGCAAATATAAGTCATATTTTTTGGAAAAAAAGAAACACATAGCTAAAAGATGTTGTCGGTGATGACATTTTTAACAATCTTTTTAGCTATGTGTCACTTTTAGGTAAAATCAAGCCTAAAATCCTGTATAATTGTGAGGTGTGATGGCTTTCAGCTCGCGTTTTACATCGTCGCTGACGTTAAGCGTATCGATGAAGTGGGCGATGCTTTCAGCGTTTACCACAGAATTTGTTCGGGTGAGGGCTTTCAGCGTCTCGTAAGGCTTTTCGTAGCCTTCGCGGCGCAGGATGGTCTGGATGGCTTCGGCAACGACATTCCACATGTTGTCGAGGTCGCGGTTGATGGCAGCTTGGTTGAGCAGCAGTTTGCCGAGTCCTTTCAGTGTGCTGTGGAGAGCGATGAGCATGTGGGCCAATGGAACGCCAACATTGCGGAGGACTGTGGAGTCGGTCAAGTCACGTTGCAGACGTGAAATCGGCAGTTTGCCAGCCAGGTGTTGCAGGATGGCGTTGGCGAGGCCGAGGTTGCCTTCCGAGTTTTCGAAATCAATCGGGTTGACTTTGTGCGGCATAGCCGAAGAACCGACTTCGCCGGCTTTGATTTTCTGTTTGAAATATTCCATCGAGATGTATTGCCACATGTCGCGGTCGAGGTCAATCATGATGGTGTTGATGCGTGCCATTGCGTTGAACAGGGCGGCCAGATTGTCGTAGTTGGAAATCTGTGTTGTCCATTCTTCACGTTCGATGCCGAGCTTGTCGTTGAGGAACGACTTGGCGAAGCTGCGCCAGTCGATGTTCGGATAGGCTACGCGATGGGCGTTGAAGTTGCCTGTTGCACCGCCGAATTTTCCACTGATGGGCACTTGCTTCAGCAGTTCGCGCTGGCGTTCGATACGGTAGGCGAACACGCGGATTTCCTTGCCCAAACGAGTCGGTGATGCCGGCTGTCCGTGAGTTTTGGCAAGCATTGGAATGTCTTTCCATTCTTCAGCGAATGCGTTCAGCTTGTCCACCAGTTCATCGAGAAGCGGCAGATAGGCTTCGTGGATGGAATCGCGGATAAGCATGGGGACCGATGTGTTGTTGATGTCCTGCGAAGTCAGTCCGAAGTGGATGAATTCCTTGTAGGCATCCAGCTTGAGCGCATCGAATTTTTCTTTGATAAAATATTCTACGGCTTTTACGTCGTGGTTGGTCACACTTTCAATGTCCTTAACTCTCTGAGCGTCCTCCAGGGAGAAGTTCTTGTAGATTTCACGCAGCGTTGGGAAAATTGCCTTGTCAACTCCTGCAAGTTGAGGAAGCGGCATTTCGCAAAGTGCTATGAAATATTCAATTTCCACTTTAACGCGATAGCGGATAAGGGCGTATTCCGAATAGTAGTTTGCGAGCACTTCCGCTTTACTGCGGTAGCGTCCGTCGATGGGTGAGATTGCAGTTAATGTGCTAAGTGCCATTGCTGAATTGTTTTATTGGGTTTATTAAATTCGTTTGTTTCCGGTCAAAAAAAAGACGTTGGCCTGAATTTTTTGCAAACCTTAGATTTGCAAAGTTATTTTTGTAACAGTGCAAATAAAATAAAGTT
>URMA01000103.1 GCA_900548875.1 uncultured Porphyromonadaceae bacterium
CCAGCCGGTAGACTCGTTGGCTGCCCGGCCGTTTGCAATGCGTATCAATGCCGTGCTGTCTATTCAGCCGAATGCTCTGTTTACGGTTAATCTGTCGCCTGACGGCAAAAACAAGGTGCAAATTAACGGCGACGGAACGCTGAACTATTCACAGACCTATCAGGGGGATATGAGCATGACCGGTCGCTATGTCATCAGCAGCGGCTTCGCGCGCTATACGCCTCCGATGCTTTCCGAAAAGCTGTTTAATTTCGTGGAAGGCAGCAGTGTGACGTGGACCGGCAATTTGCTGAATCCGTCGCTGAATATCAAGGCCATACAGACAATCAAGGCTAATGTGACGAGCGAAAACCAGGATTCCCGCATCGTGCCGTTTGAAATCTCGCTGAACGTGGGCAATACGCTCGAACAGCTCGACCTCTCGTTCGACTTGAGCACCGACGGCGATGTTTCGATAGCCAACGAACTCAGTTCGATGACCAAGGAGCAGCGTTCGACACAGGCCATGAACCTGTTGCTGTATAATACTTACACTGGTTCTTCCACATCGAAGGCATCGGCCAACCTTTCCGGTAATGTGGTAAATTCGTTCCTTGAATCTTCGCTCAACAAGTGGGCGGCCGATAATATTTCTGGTGTCGACCTCTCGTTTGGTATCAACCAGTACGACAAGACGGTGGACGGCGCCACTTCGACGACCACCAATTATTCTTATCAGGTGTCGAAAACCGTGTTCGACGACCGCTTCAAGATTGTGGTGGGAGGTAGCTATTCGACTGATGCGTCAACACAGGATAACCTGTCGCAGAATCTGATTAACGATATTTCGTTTGAATACAAGCTGAACAAGACGGGTACGGCTTACGTCAAGTTGTTCCACCACACGGAATATGAAAGTATTCTGGAAGGAGAAATTACGGAAACCGGCGCCGGTTTGATGTGGAAGCGTAAGATTTCGTCCTGGCGCGACATGTTCCGCATTTTCCGTCTGTTGCGGCGGACAAAGAAAGTGCCGTCGCCTGCCCCAGAGCAGCCGGCTGACTCTACTGTGATAACAACCCCGATTATAGAGACAAAGGAATGAGAAGATACATATATTACATATTGGCATTGGTTTCCGTCTGCATGTTGGCGGCTTGCTCCACCACCGAAAAACTGGCGGAAGGAGAGGTGCTCTATACGGGCGTGAAGAAACTGCGGGTCAATGCGCCGAAAGATGTGGATGTCCCTTCAGGAGTGGAGTCGAACATCAGTACGCTGATAGACGTTCCGGCCAACAATTCGCTGTATTCTCCCTATATCCGTTCTCCGTTTCCTGTCGGATTGTGGATTTACAACCATTGGTCGCCGGATTCCAAGGGATTGAAGGGATGGATCTACCGTAAGTTTGTGGAAGAACCGGTGCTGATGTCGGATGTGCGTCCTGACTTGCGCGTCAAGATGATTGACGATATGCTGGACAAAAACGGATTTTTCGGTTCCGCTGCCAGCTATGAACTGCTGTACGATAAAAAGAACCCTAAGAAGGCAAGGGTAAACTATACGGTCAATTTGTCGGTGCCGAAGGTGCTGTCGGAAGTGCGCTATCTGAACGATACGACGGAATTGTCGGAGCTTGTCAACCGCTTTGCCAAAGCTGACAGTTATCTTCAGCCGGGTACGGTCTATTGCTCGGACTCGCTCGCCGATGTCAGAAACAAGATTACCGACCGGCTCCGGAACAGGGGATATTACTTTTTCCGTCCTGAATATCTAACCTATTGGGCGGATACGACCCTTGTGGAAGGGGGTGTCGTCCTCCAAATGCGTTATGGCGACAATGTGCCCGATGCAGCCAAGCGCAAATATAAGGTGGGAAATGTGAATACGCGCATTTTGCTGAACAAGGGCGGCGGGTATCCCGACACTATCTATACGGAAAACGGGATGATCGTGCAGATGCAGCCGTCGAATTTACGCAGCAGCACTGTTCCTTCCTGCATTACGCTGAAAAAGGGAAAAGTTTTGAGGGTAAACCAGTTGAGCACCACTCAATCCTATTTGTCGCGGCTGGGTATTTTCAGTGCCATTTCGCTGACCGTTACGCCAATCGATTCCGTGAAGTCGGATTCATTGGACATTGATATCCTTTGCCGCTTCGATACGCAACTGGAAACACAGCTGGAAGCAAATGTGACATCCAAGTCGAACAGTTATTTGGGACCGGGTATTTCCTATTCGGTGACGAACCGCAACATTTTCGGAGGCGGCGAACGGCTGACGGTGAAATTGACAGGTGCCTACGAGTGGCAGGTGGGTAAAATTTCGGGCGGAAAGCGTTCCGATTTCAGTTCCTATGAAGTTGGCTTGAATGGGGAATTGGCCTTTCCCCGTTTGTTGGCGCCGCGGTTCATTCCTGCCATCAAGCGGGAAATGAGTTGGACCCGGGTTTCGTTGGGCGGAGATATCATGAATCGTCCGCACTTCTTCCGGATTGTGCAGTTTAACACGGGACTCAATTACGACTGGATGTCGTCGCGCTATTCACGCAATCAGGTGAAACTGTTTGAATTGAAATACAACAAACTGCTGAAAACCACGGCCGATTTCGATGCCACCATGAAAGACAATCCGGCTATTGCCATGAGTTTTGCCGACCAGTTCATTCCACAGTTCGGCTATACGTATAGTTATGACCGGGGATTTGGTCCGGGCAACGACAAATATCGCCTGTCGTTGCAGGCTACGCTGACGGAAGCCGGCAACCTGTTTGCGGGCATTTGGTCGCTTGCCGGAGCCGGTAGCAACAAGCAGCTTTTCGGCACGCCTTTCTCGCAGTTTGTCAAAGGGACGTTGCAGGTTGTCTATACGCATAAGCTGGTGGGTGACCACAAACTCGTGACGCGTGTCTACACGGGAGCGGCGTATGCCTACGGAAATTCCGAAGTGGTGCCCTACAATGAACAGTTCTATATCGGTGGCGCCAATTCCATCCGTGCGTTTGCCGTACGTTCCATCGGACCCGGCAGTTATCATTCAGCCAATTTGACAAATAATGAATATTACGACCAGACGGGTAACTTCCGCTTCGAAATGAATATGGAATACCGTTTCCCGTTGTTGGGAATGCTGAAAGGGGCATTGTTTGTCGATGCAGGCAATATTTGGCTGTTGGAGAATGACCCGACACGTCCGGGTGGTCAGCTCAACGGCAAGACATTCTTCAAGGATTTGGCCTTGGGAACCGGAATAGGTCTTCGTTTTGATATGGGAATGATTGTGGTGCGCGGTGATTTGGGAGTCGGTATCCACTTGCCGTATGATACGGGCAAGTCGGGCTATTACAATATGAAAAGTTTTGGTAACAGCCTGGCATTCAACCTGGCTATCGGCTATCCGTTCTGATTATTTGTCGTAGTCGCTTTTGCGGAGAGTCTTGAACGAAAGAATATAGGCGGTAACGCCGCAGGCGATGGCGGCCATCAGTATTTTTACCCACGTTAAGGGAATAAGAAAGAATATGCAGTAGAGCATGGTGGCCCACATCATGCCAATGGCAATTATTTTTGCATGTAGCGGAATGGCTTTCCGTTCCATGAAATTGCGCAGGTAGGGACCGAGCAGGCGCTGATTGAGCAGCCAGCTGTAAAGTCGCTCGGAACCGCGCACATAGAGGGCTGCCGCCAGAAGCAGAAACGGGGTGGTGGGCAGTAGTGGCAAGAAAATCCCTATCACGCCCAAAACAACGAAAACAGAACCGAAGAGAATGTAGATATATTTCATTCAGTAGAGTTTAAAAGCGAAGGGCTGCAATGCCGTAGAGTATGCAGTCCTTCGCGTGTATGTTTAGAAAAGTTCCATTTGTGTCGGTCCTTCCTTCTTTTTCTTGACCGGCTCGTCGTTTGTCCGTTCTTCCTTTTCGTTGTTGTTGATGGGAATCATGGGGACATCGGTCGGTGTCGTGATGGTTTCCATCAGCCAGTCGGAGTAGTCGGTTGTGTAGTCGATGGCCGAGAACATATTGTCTTTCTTTTTCGAGCGTTCCTTTTTAGCTGTCTTGCGGGGGGCCACTTCTTCGAGGTCCGAGAACAGCACTTGCACTCCCTGTTTCTCCTTATGATTGTCGAGCTCGGATTGCAGTTGCTCGTTGTGGTTGCGAAGACGTTCTATTTCGTGCAGGAATTTTTCTTCGCTGGCTTTTTGGATGGAGTTGGAATTGTCGATGACTCCTTTCAACTGGTTGGCAAAATTACGGGTGTCGTTGAGGCTGGAGCTGAGTGTCTCAATTTCGTGGTCCTTTGCTGCCAATGCCTGTGTGTATTCGTTGATTTTTTGCCATTGGATATTGCGTTCCGATTTCAGCGATTCGATTTCTTCCTTCAGCGATTCCGCACTTTCTTTATCTTCTTCCAGTTTTCGGAGTTCTTCTTTTAGTGCATCCACTTCATCGTTTTTCGCAAAAAGTTGCGCTGCCGACTGCGAAGCCTTGTCGCTCGCTTCCCGGAATTGGATTCTCAATTGCTCTATCTCCGCCGCTTCAACTTCCTTTTCAGCGATAGCCTTGTTGGCACTTTCGAGTTGGGCTTTGAGAGCTTCGATTTCGCTGTCCTTTGTGGAAAGTTGAGTCGAAGATTTCGTATTGATTTCATCAGCCTGTTTCAGCAATGTTTTCAGCTGTTCGATTTCAGCTGTTTCGGCATCCTTTTCAGCGATAGCCTTGTTGGCACTTTCGAGTTGGGCTTTGAGAGCCTCGATTTCGCTGTCCTTTGTGGAAAGTTGAGTCGAAGATTTCGTGTTGATTTCATCAGCCTGTTTCAACAATGTTTTCAGCTGTTCGATTTCAGCCGCTTCGGCATCCTTCTCCGCGATAGCCTTGTTGGCACTTTCGAGTTGGGCTTTGAGAGCTTCGATTTCGCTGTCCTTTGTGGAAAGTTGAGTCGAAGATTTCGTATTGATTTCATCAGCCTGTTTCAGCAGTGTTTTCAGCTGTTCGATTTCAGCCGTTTCAGCATCCTTCTCGGCGATAGCCTTGTTGGCATTTTCAAGTTGGGCTTTCAGTGATTCAATTTCACTGCCTTTGGCTGCCAGTTCTGCTGCAGTCTGTGAATTCAGTTCGTCGGCCTGCTTCAACAGTGCTGTCAGCTGTTCTATTTCGGTTACTTTTGCATCCTTTTCGGCAATGGTCCTGCTCGCATTCTCAAGTTGCTCCTTCAACGATTCAATCTCATTGTCTTTTGTCAGAAGCATTGAAGCCGATTCCGTTGCAGCTTGTTTGGCCGCCGTAAGATCCGTCTTCATCTGGTCGAATTCAATGGCGAATTCATCGTTAAGTTTAGCCGTTTCTTCTGCCTGAGCAAGTCGCTCTTTCAAAGAGGTTATTTCTGAATTCTTTTCAGCTAATGCTGCAGTGGATTCTTGCGCTTTCAGCGTAGAAGTGGCAAGGCTATCTTTTAATGACGCTACTTCTTTTTCCAACGGCTGACTCTTTTCCTGAGCCTCGAGAAGTTGGACTTTGGTGGTATAAAGTTCGTCTGAAATCTTTTGTATTTCAGTTTGCAACTGCTGTGTGATTTCTGATTGAGGAGCGTTTGCAGTAGTGTTTTCCAACTCTGCGATGCGTTGCTCAAGCTGAACTTTTTCGGCATTGGCTGTTTCCAACTGTTGTTGCAGAGATGTCAGCTTTTCTGCATCTTCAGCCGATGGCGACGGATTGTTTTTGGCGTTCAATGCTTCTTTGCGAAGCGTGATGACGTCGTTGCGCAGCGTGTTGCACTCTTGTAGCATTTGGGCGTTTTCTTCTCTGAGCTTGTTGATTTCCTCATCGTTGACGGAAGCTACTTTCAACTTGTTCATCAGGCTTTTGCATTCAAGTTGGTATTGCTCGCGTTCGGCTTCTGCGGTAGCTACTTTGTTTTCGTATTGATTGATACGTTCGTTAAGGGCGGCTTTTTGGCGGTCGAGGCTGGTGATACGGGCACGTAGCTCTTCCATTTTTGCAGTTGATTCGTCAGATTTTTTGCTGGAGTCATGAAGCTGTTTTTCCAGATTCATCCTTTCTGAAATCCATTCGCTTTTTGCCCTTTCTTCAATCGCTGTCCGGATGTTTTGGGTATAGGTGCTGAACGCGGTGCCGAATTCGTCGTTGATGTATTTCAGCTCAGCGTCCTTGTCAACACAGCCTTTAATAAATTCCGGTAGGCTTGCATTGATGATGTCAATAATCTTGTCCTTGATTTCATCGTGGATAGCCTTGTCGAAATCTGCTTCTGTCAGTTCTGCCTTTTTTGTGTCGGCGGCTGTTGCTGACGTTTCTTGATTTTCGTTTTTAAAAGGGTTGATATAGGGCTTGTATTCAGTCTTGACGTTTCCGTTGTCATCGTCGTAGATGCTGTCGTTGTCAAATCCGAACATTTGTTTTAGATTTTTCAGGAAAGCCATAACTTGTTGTTTTTAGTTGTTTGATTGATGAGGTTTGATAACAATGCCTAAGCCGGTTTTTCCGTTTATGCCAATGGTAAGCGGCTCGTCGAAATGTACGATGCGGAGAAATTCCGATTCGTATACTGCCGGTTGGCTGTTGAGGTATTCCGTGTCGCAGATGCCGTTTTTTGCACTTTTGTCAATTGTAAAGTATCCTACACCAAATGATGTCAGGTTTTGGAAAAAGTGCGTACCTTGACTGGGTTCGATACGGTAGTTGGGCAACGATGCTTCGACGATGAGCCGTGCGGCTGAAATGTGCGGCCATTTGACGGGTATGCCCAGAGCCGTATCGCTTGAGCCCCAACGTCCGGGACCTATCAGAATGTAACCGTCGCCGCTGTCGTTGTATTTCCGGTTGATCTTTTCAATTTCCCGGGCAATGAGTGAGTTGTTGAACGATGAAAAATGTTCGGGTTTCACATAGATAATGTCCTTTACATTGTCCATCATGCCGTGGCCCAGTGCCGTATTGCTCTTTAATATCAGCGACTCGTCCGGGGTATCCATTATTTTCTCGTCAAGCATCTCTTTACGGTCAACTATCGGACGGATTTGCAGCCAGTAGACTACACCTTTCGAGTAGTTGGTCTTGTCGATGTTGCCTGCAAATTCTATTTCTACGGGGCGGAGCATTTCCGAAGCGCCTTGCGAGAGCATGAAATCGATGATTTCAGCAAGGGGAAATACTTTGTGCTGCAGCACATTGGCAAAGGTCACCACTTTGCGGCCATTTCCGCAGTCGTTGTCGCGGATAATCTGGTCCAAGTGGTCGTAGGTCGAAACCATGTATTTCAGTGAACCGTTCTTTGCGGCATCCTGTATGCGTAGTTTCTGAATGTTGAAGCCGTCGTCCACGCTGAAGTTCGTGTCAACGTCAGTCATGTCGAGGGCATAGAATTGCGTTTGAGTGTCGCGCAGGGCTAGGTCGAGTGTGCTTGTCTGGAGCACGTTGTCGGGATGGCGGGGAGAAAAGCGCAGGGCCAGTCCTCCGTCAACGATATACTTGCCCAGTCCGACGGCTATTTCTGCTACTCCGTCTTCCGGCTGTTCGTCGTTAATGGGATAGTAGTTCAGCGAGCGGCCTACACCTGAGAACGAGGGGTAGTAGCTTGTACCGTATTGTTTCCCGACTACTTCCTGTATGATAATCGCCATCTTCTCCTGGTCAATCAGGTTGCGTGTGGCAGTCATGTAGGCCTTGCTTTCGGCAAAGAATACGGAAGCATATACGCCCTTGATGGCAGAACACAGCAATTTGTACATCTCGTTTTTGTCGTTGAGATGTGGAATCATATAGGTGGAATAAACTCCGGCAAAAGGTTGGTAGTGGGAGTCTTCCAACAGGCTCGAACTGCGGATGGCCAACGGTTTGTCGACAACTTCGAACAGCGCATAGAAATCCTCTTCCAATCCTGACGGCAGCTCTGCTTCAAGAAATTTTTTCAGTATTTCTTCGTCGGAAGCTTCCGTGAGGGCAAACGGATAGAGATTGTTTTTGTCCATGAACTCGTCGAAGATGTCCGTACAGAGTACGATGGTACGGGGTATGGTCAGTGTTGCTCCGTCGAAATTGTCACAGATCGGATATTTTTTGATGATGGAATCGATAAAAGCCAGACCACGTCCTTTTCCTCCCAATGAACCTTGACCGATGCGGGCAAAGTTGGAGTAGTAGTCGAAACGGTCTTTTTTGAAAATGGCTACGACACCACGGTTCTTCATCTTACGGTATTTTACGATAAGATTGAAGAACAATTGTTTGACAACGGGCGCTTCGTTGATATCCCGGAATCGGTGTTCCTGAATGATTTCGGCAATGGGGAACATAGCACGCGAATAGAGCCAGCGTGAAATGTCGTTGCGCTGGGCGTGGTAGAGCAGTGATTCTGCCGGAATGTCAAACAGCTTGTTTTGAAAGTCCTTTAAGTCGGTGATGCGCATTACTTCTTCGCCCGTTTGCGGATTCTTTATGATGAAGTCGCCGAATCCGAAGTTGTCGTAGATGGTTTTGCGGAGATCCTGCGGGAATTTCTTTGAATTTTTGTCGATGAACGACACACCGAGTTTCTCTGCATAAAAGGCATTTTCTACTTCCGACGATTCCAGTATGATTGGAATATACGGATTGCGCTTTTTCAGCTCTTTGGCCAGCTTTATGCCGGCACTTTTGTCTTTTTCTCCGTTATGGGTGAACGATACGTCGGAAATGATTCCTAAAATCTGTCCTTGATATTTGTTGTAGAGTTCTTCCGCTTCCTCGTAGGTTCGTGCCAGCATCACTTTTGGACGCCCGCGCATACGAAGCATCTGTTCATGTTCGTTGAGGGCTTCCGTTGAGAATATGAGCGATTGCTTGAGCAGGAATTTGTAGAGATGGGGTAGAACGGAGGAGTAGAAGCGCACAGAATCTTCGACAAGAAGTATGGTCTGCACTCCCACATCCAGTATGTCGTTGTCGCCGTTCAGCTTGTCTTCCAACAGCTTGATAATGGCAAGCAGCAGCTCTACGTTGCCCAGCCAACTGAATACATAGTCAATTCCCGAAAAGTCTTCCTTTGCGAGTCGGCGTGACACTTCGTGTGAAAACGGTGTCAGTATCACAATGGGAATATTCGGATATTTTTGTTTGATAACTTTCGCCTCACGGAACGGCTCTCCTATGTCAACACCGGGCATGGCAATGATGAGGTCGTAGGCTTTCGCTTCGAGTGATTCATAGGCTTCTTCGAAACTTTTCACTTGTGACACGCGGGGTGGGGAACTCAAACTCAGTGAAGTGTATTCGAAATAGAGCTGTTCTTCTACGCGCCCGTCTTCTTCCATCATGAAGGCATCATAGGGCGATGCAATCAGGAGTACGTTGTAAACTCGCTTTTGCATCAGGTTTTGGAATGCCGTGTCGCGCAGATATAGTTGGCTAAGTTTTGCTTCGTTCATTGTTGAAATGTAAATATAGAGACAAATTTAATACAATTTTTTTAGTTAGCCCTTCTTTTCTATATATAATTATGTGGTAAAATGAGACATATTGGCTCTTTTTAATATGGGTTGAAAATAGTTAGTATTATAATTGGTTGATTATTAGTGATGTGATTCTTCCTTTGTGAATTTTGTTGAAAAAAGTGGCAAAAATATTTGGAGAGTAAGCGTAAAGTGTGTACCTTTGCACTCGCAAAACGAAAAACGGCGGTACCGCAGTGGCGGTCAGGTTC
>URMA01000104.1 GCA_900548875.1 uncultured Porphyromonadaceae bacterium
TCCCGCCGCTTCTGATGATGTCCGCAGAAAAGTCAACATAAAAGTTGTGGAATAGCATGATGAAGAAAACAGTTTGTGCAGTAGCCTGCTTGCTTTTATCTTCCGTTTCGGGCATCGCCGCTGCCGACGATGAGAAACTCGATGTAGTTCTTACCGGAGCATCGTTTGCCGTGCCTGAAAACGGATGGTTTGAGTTGGCTTGCGAAGAGTTGGGTGTCAATCCGATAAATAAGGCAATTTCCGCCGAGGCAATCTATCATACGGCCAACCGTATGGCGGAAGGCACTTTCTATACGTTTGAGGAACTTGAGGATATGGATGTGCTGGTCATTGACCATGTGCATAATCAGGATGTGGCAAACGAACAGTGGCTGAAGGATGATTATCATGACTATACCATGCCTACGACGAATTATGCCATTGCTTATGATTATGTAATTAAAAAGTACAAGGACGATTGCTACCAGTTGAAATTCAATCCGGAGTCAAAATATTATAACACGGAATCCGGAAAGCCGGCCTATATAGTATTGTGTACTCATTGGCACGATTCCCGGGTAACGTATAATACAGCCATTCGTAAACTGGCGGAAAAATGGGATTTGCCTTTGGTGAAATTTGACGACAACATTGGCTTTACCCGAAAGGAACTGGTCGACGGAAAGCAGCCGAGCTTAGCCTATGCCAAAGATACGGAATGGATTTATGGCATAGAATTCGGCTGGCATCCCAAACGCGGGCAGTCGGAATATATTCAGCAAAAGATGGCACAGATTTTCGTGTCGGAAATGAGTGATTTTCTGGGCATCGACAATCCGCTGACGGTCACTGTGGAGCCGAAAGATTTCGCAGTGATGGAAGGTGAGGAACCCTGCGTTCGTTTCTCTTTTTCCAATTATTCTCCCTGGAATTTTTCCTATCAGGTAAATAATGATGTGTTCGAAGTGGAGAATGTGCTGACAAACCCTTACATGGTAAAGTTGCCGGCATCTGCAGTCGAACAGCCGGTCCGTCCGCTTGAAGTGTCAAACAGCATGATCGCTTCCGGAGTAGCTGACGGGGAGGTGGTCGTTGATTTGGCCGATGAACTGGTTCGGGCTTCTTACGATTCTTATGTGCAGGAGAGCTATAAGGACAAGTCGTATGCTTCTGAGCCAAAACTGGAGCTCAAGACAGGCGACCAATGGTCGCGACAGATTTATCTTACGTTTCCAACCGAGCGTATTGCCGACGATGTGAAGCGTGTCGTGTTGCGCCTGTTCTTTAATACGACGAACACAGCCGACAATGTGGTGTTGGGGCTTGAGGGAAACGGTGAAACGTATGATGCCAAGTTGAATTGGAACAACAAAAACAAATATCCGTTTGAGCAGCTTGACAACAGCACGGTGCTGTATGCTACGGAAGTGGGCTCTTATCTGAGTTGGGATGTGACCGATTGGGTACGGACGATGAAAGAAACGTCGGCAAACGTGACTTTCCGGATTTCCGTGCTGGAAGGTGGCAGTCCGCTGTGTGCCTTTGCCTCAAATGAGAGCGACACCCCGGAACTGGCTCCGGCTTTGCTTCTTGTGTCGGATAAAGGTAGCAGCAGTGTAGACGATTTGAACTCCGACAAAACTCAATTGCCATTTTTCAGTGGAAACGTTTTGGAACTTCCTGATACGAATTCGGATGCTACTGTTTTCGGAATTGACGGTAAACTTATCTACCGCGGAAACGAGGACAGAGTTGACGCTTCGTTGTGGAGTCCGGGCGTGTATTTTGTGTCATGGACAAACTGCGGACGTCCGCAGTGCGTAAAATTGGTAAAACCGTAATTAAGACTATTTTTTGAATTATGAATAAGATAAAAACAGGAATCCTAAGTGGCGTTCTCGGGTCTTTGCTGTTCCCGTTGGGCGGTTGGGCTGCGACTAAGACGGTTGACGTCTGTATTTATGGCGGAACGTCGGCCGGAGTGATTGCGGCCTATACGGCAAAGAAGGATGGAAAATCAGTGCTGATAGTTGAGCCCGGCCGTCATTTGGGTGGCATGTCGTCAGGTGGATTGGGTTTGACTGACATAGGTAACAAATATGTTGTAACCGGACTGGCACGCGATTTCTACCGTCGTGTCGGGCAGCATTATGGCAAATTCGAGCAATGGGTGTTTGAGCCGAAAGTGGCTGAAAGCATATTCAACCAATATGTGACGGATGCCGATATAGAAGTTGAATTGGAACATTATCTTACGGACGTCACAGTCCGTGCCGGAGAAATCCGTACTATTGAGGTGTCGCCGGTGGGCGGTGGTGAACCGTTGACGGTAGAAGCCGATATGTTTATCGATTGCAGTTATGAGGGCGATCTTATGGCGGGAGCCGGTGTCAGCTATACTATCGGACGTGAAAGCAACAGCATTTACGGTGAGACCTATAATGGAGTGCAGCAGTTGGACGGCCATCAGGTGCCAGACGGTATCGACCCTTATGTTGTTCCCGGTGATTCAACCAGCGGTTTGCTTTGGGGTATCAGCCCGGAACCGATGATGCCTCGCGGAACCGGTGATAAGAAAATTCAGGCTTACAATTATCGTATAACATTGACGTCTGACCCCGATAACCGTATTCCGATTACTCGTCCGGCTGATTATGACTCGACAAAATATGAACTTCTGTTGCGGATTAAAGAGAAACATCCGTGGCGTTCGTTGGACGATGTGTTCATTTGGAGTCGGATGCCGAATAACAAGACGGATATCAATAACCGCAACGGATTCTCAACCGACATGATTGGCATGAACTGGGATTATCCGGAAGCTGATTATGCCCGCCGTCAGGAAATTATCCGTGAGCACGAGTCCTATACAAAAGGATTGCTCTACTTTATCGGAACGGACAAACGAATTCCTGAATTTATTCGCAAGGAAATGCGCCGCTGGGGTTATCCGAAAGACGAATATACTGACAACGGCCACTGGAGCCATCAGCTTTATATCCGTGAGTCGCGGAGAATGGTCGGTGATGTTGTCATGACGCAGCATCATTGTCAGGGACGCGCTCAAGTTCCTGACTCTGTCGCCATGGCGGCCTATACGATGGATTCGCATAACTGTGACCGTCAGGTCGTGAACGGTATGGTGAAAAACGAAGGAAATGTCGAAGTCGGAGGTTTTCCGCCTTATCCTATTTCCTATCGTGCCATAGTGCCGAAGCGTGGCGAGATTTCAAACTTGCTGGTGCCGGTCTGCATGTCGGCGTCTCATATCGCCTACGGGTCGATTCGAATGGAGCCGGTGTTTATGGTGTTGGGACAAGTGGCAGGTTTGGCCGCAAGCCAGGCAATCGATGCCCATCAGGCCGTGCAGGATGTGGCTGTTGGCAGGTTGGTGGCACGGTTGGAGGCCGATCCGCTGATGGACGGAACAACGCCGGAAATCCTTTTGGACAATGCCGATGCTGCAGTCGTTGAAATGTCGGACAATTGGGAACCGTATAATGATTCCTATCGAGCATATGGTCCAGACTTTAAGGTTTGTGATGTCAGAAAGTCAAAGCCTTTCTTTATCAAATATACGCCCAAGTTGGCAAAAGAAGGAACATTTGATGTCTATCTGTATGTTCCGCGGATAGACGATGAAACATCAAAAATGACTGTTGGTGTTTTCAATGGCAAAAGCAAGTCGGAAAAGGTTGTAAAAATAAAAGATGTGCAGGTGGTTGGCCAGACATTGGGTGAATGGGTATCCTTGGGACAATACCGATTGAAGCCCGGCAGTTATTTTGAAATTACTGAAAAAGGTGCTGACAAGATAGTTGCGGCTGATGCCGTATTGCTGATTCCGGCAGAAAAGTAAAATACACAGTGTTTTGGTTTTATATTGCCCCTATGGGTTTGGATTGTTTTAGTTTTGTATTTTAAAAGATTTTCTGGGGAAGTTTGCAGGCAGGCAAACTTCCCTTTTTTACGCTCTTTTTGAAACGTACGTATTGCGATTTTTCCTTGTCGATGGTGTGGGAGTCGAAAGTTTTTTGTAAGTTTGGGTCTCTATAAAACGTACAATGAAGGATACAAAATTTTATACTTTTGAGGACGGGCTGAAGGAGCAGGGGCCTGTGGCTTTTTCTACGATGCTGAAGCCTGCGGGGTCGGCCTGCAATTTGGACTGTCAGTATTGCTATTATCTTGACAAGGCGGTGCAGTATGGCGGCAAGCAGGCTCGCATGAGCGAGTCGCTGCTGGAGGAATATGTGCGTCAGTATATCGAGGCCAACGCTGTCGACACGGTGACATTCTGCTGGCACGGTGGCGAACCGACGCTGCTGGGTGTGGACTACTACCGCAAGGCCATCGAGTTTCAGAAAAAATATGCGAAAGGAAAGCGGATTGAAAATACGCTCCAGACCAACGGTACGCGAATCAACGAGGAATGGTGCGCTTTTTTCCGTAAGAACAAGTTCCTTGTCGGCATTTCGCTCGACGGACCGAAGGATGTGCACGATGCGTTCCGTATCGACAAGGGCGGCCGTCCGACATGGGACCGCGTGATGCGCAGTGTGAAGATGTTGCGCGACAACGGTGTGGAGTTCAACACGCTGAGCACCGTGAACCGGCTTTGCGAGGGGCGTGGTGCGGAAATCTATGAATTCTTCAAGTCGGTAGGCAGCCACTACATGCAGTTTCTCCCCGTTGTGGAACACGTAGTCGACAAGGCGGGATTCCACCGTCCGCTGATCGTGTCGCCCGACTATGAGGGCGCACGTCTTGCCGAGTGGTCGGTGAGCGCCAAAGGTTATGGCGAGTTTTTGGTCGATATTTTCCGAAAATGGGTGGTGGCCGATGTGGGCAATTATTTTGTGCAGATGTTCGACGCTACGCTGGCGCAGTATGTCGGAGTCCGTCCGGGTGTCTGCTCGATGCTGGAAACCTGCGGTGACGCACTCGTTGTGGAGCATAACGGCGATGTGTACAATTGCGACCACTTTGTGTATCCCGAATACAAGCTCGGCAATATCCGCGAGCAGTCGCTGGCGGAAATCTACAACACCCCGAAGCGTTTCCAGTTTGGCGTGAACAAGCGTTACAATCTGCCTTCGGAATGTCTGCGCTGTCCGTATTATTTTGCGTGCCGCGGCGAATGTCCGAAGCACCGTTTTGAGAAGTATCCCGACGGTAGCGCCAAAAATTCACTTTGCGAGGGATTGAAACTGTATTTTGAATTTACGAAACCCTATATGGAAGTGATGCGCGACCTTCTTCTCCGTCAGCTTTCTCCGGCGATGGTGATGGACTGGGCGAGGACGCGAATATAGCCCTGCAGCTTGTTTATGCTTCGACAATTCATTAATTTTGCAATTGATTATGGAATGTTTATTGGAGGCAGTGAGCGAAACGCTGCAATATATCGGCGTGAGCGTGTGGAATCCGTACGGACTCCGCATCGACCGTGGCCGCACGTATGCCGTTGTCGGCGAAAACGGGTGCGGCAAGACCGTGTTGGCGAATATTCTTGCCCGCGGGTGGAACATTGGCAGAAACCGCATTCTCGGCGACAAGCAGTCGTTGCGGGTGAAGGTGGTGGAATTTTCCGACGTGCATTCCCTTTCCGGCAGCCGTGATTCCTACTATCAGCAACGGTTTGAAGCGGCGATGAACGATGATATTCCTACCGTCGACCAACTGGTAAAGGGACGGATTTCTGATGAACTCTGGGACAGCCTTTGCGAACGATTGTCGTTGCGCGAAATACGCAAAAAACGTATCAACTATCTGTCGAGCGGCGAACTGCGGAAATTTCTTGTCGTCAACATGATGGCCGACCGCCCGGATTTGCTGATTCTCGACAATCCGTATATCGGACTCGACGCCCCGTCGAGAGCCGTGCTCGATTCTCTTTTGGGAGCATTGGCAAAAGAGGGGATGGCCGTCATGCTGCTTTTGTGCAACCCGAAAGACATTCCCGCATTTACCGACTACGTCGTTCCGATGCGGCAACTGGAGCTGCTGCCCTCGCTGGATGTGGCTGCTCTGGGCACGGAAGAAGTGCGCCGGCAGGCTGAACAGCTGTTCCCGTCGCGGAAAGTCGGCGATTTGCCCATTACGGTCGACGAAAAAACTTTTGAAACGGCATTTGACCTTCGCGACTGCACCGTACGTTACGGGGCGACCGTCATTCTCCGGCATGTGGACTGGAAAGTGGCAAAAGGCGAATGTTGGGCACTGCTTGGCCCGAACGGTTCGGGGAAAAGCACGTTGCTGAGCATGGTGTGTGCCGACAATCCCCAATCGTACAGCAATGATATACGTATCTTCGACCGCAAGCGCGGAACAGGGGAGAGCATTTGGGACATCAAGCGTCATATCGGTTACATTTCTCCCGAAATGCATCTGTATTTCCGTGAAGCGTCCGACACGCTTTCGGTTGTGGCTTCCGGCCTGCATGATTATTCCGGCCTTTACCGCAAACCGAGTGCCGACGATTGTGCCCGTGCCCGTCAGTGGATGGAGGCGTTCGGTATTGATGAACTTGCCGCCCGTCGGTTTCCGACGCTCTCGTCGGGCGAGCAGCGGCTTGTGCTCCTTGTTCGCACGCTGATAAAGTCGCCGGCATTGCTGATTCTCGACGAACCGCTCCACGGTCTCGACATGTCGCGTAAGCAGCAGGTGCAGGAGGCGATTGAACGGATGGTGGAAGCGAGCGGAGCAACGCTTGTCTATGTGACTCACTACACGGAGGAAATTCCGCGCTGTGTCAGCCATGTCAAGCGTCTGGAAAAGATTTATAACGATAACTAAATTCTATATAGATCATGACTATTTTGAAACCGAACTGTCCGGTTGCGCTTTGCAGTGACCATGCCGGATTTGAAACAAAGCAGGCTGTAATCGAGTACTTGAAATCCCAGGGTATTGCTTATAAGGATTTCGGCACATATTCGACAGAAAGCTGCGACTATCCTGATTTTGCCCATCCTTGTGCAGAAGCTGTAGAAAGCGGCGAATGTTATCCGGGCATCGCCATTTGTGGCAGCGGCGAAGGTATCAGCATGACGCTGAACAAGCATCAGGGAATCCGTGCCGCTCTTTGCTGGATGCCGGAAATTGCATCGCTTGCCCGTCAGCATAACGATGCCAATGTGCTTTCCATGCCAGGACGTTTCGTCAGCAACGAGGAAGCCATTGAAATTGTGAAGACTTTCCTGTCGACGGCTTATGAAGGAGGACGTCACCAACGTCGCATTGACAAGATTCCGGTACGGAAATAATTCTGTTTCCGAAACGTAGTAACGTAAAAAAAGAGGATACCGTTGTGGCATCCTCTTTTCGTATCTGTCAGACTTTAGAATTCTTATTTTGCCGGAGCAGCTGTTGCAGCCGGAGCATCTTTCAATTCCAATTTTTCTTTAACCATCTTGGATACGTCGATGGCGTCAGCTCCTTGATAAACTACGCCCGGAATAGAAAGGTCGAAGATGAAAGTAAAGCCGTTCTCGCTACCTACAGCCTTTACAGCAGTCTGAATCTTTTCCTGAATCGGAGCGAGCAAAGTCTGTTGTTGACGTTGCAAGTCCTGACCGGCTACTTCCTGGAAATTCTGGATTTTTGTGCTGAGTTCCTGCAATTCCTGTTCGCGGCGTTGCTTGATGGATGTTGGAGTGTCAGCTGCTAAAGCCTGATATTCACCGTATTTTTTGTTGAATTCGTCCTGCAAAGCCTTGTATTCAGTTTCGTACTTTTTAGAAACTTCTACGAGAGTGTTTTCTGCAGTCGTTTTTTCCGGCATAAGGTTGAAAATTTCCTGAGAGTTGATATAGCCGAATTTAGATTGTGCAAAAAGGCACATAGGTGCAGCCAATACTACTGCTAATAACAATTTTTTTAACATATCGAATTTAGTTTATTTGTTTTTTCTGTAAGTGTACTTGAATCCTGCCTTTGAGGCAATTGTTTTGTATCCAAATATCCGATTGCAAAGATAATCAATTATTTTGAATAACCTAATTTCTCAAGCACATCGTTGCTTACATCGATTTTCGGCGATGCGAAAATGATGCCTGCCGAAGAGGCACGGTCGAAAATGACCTGGAATCCTTTTTCTTCCGACACTTTCTTTACAGCCTCATAGATGTCGTTTTGAATCGGTTCGAGCAGTGACTGGCGTTTTTTATAGAGTTCGCCTTCCGGCCCGAAGTACTTGGCCTGAAGTTCGGCAGCTTCCTTTTCCTTAGCCACGATTTCCTCTTCCTTTTTCTTCTTTTGCTCGTCGGTCAGGAACACCATGTCGCTCTGATAGTTCTTGTAGAGCGTTTCGGCTTCCTTTGCTTTTGTTTCCACTTCCTTCTGCCAGCGTTGTGAAACCTGGTTCAGCTGTTCGTTGGCCATTTCATACTGCGGAATATTTTTCAGCACATATTCCATATCGACGAGGGCATATTTCTGTGCGTAACCGCAAAGGGCAAACAGTGCAGCAAATGCCGATAAAATAAATAATCTTTTCATAGCTTTTTCAATTTGTACTTGATAGTATGACAATTGAAACCGCTGTTGGTTTATTGTCGTAAGGTTAATTTGTCCTTTTTTAGAATTCTTGACCAAGAATGAAGTGGATGTGGCTGCCACCTTTCTTGTTGAAGACTGTGTCGAAACCGTATGCCCAGTCAATACCCATAAGGCCGACCATCGGCAGATAGATGCGGACACCGGCACCGGCTGAACGCTTGATGTCGAACGGTGAGAAGTCTTTCAAGTTGGTCCATGCGTTACCGCCTTCAACAAAGGCAAGACCATAGATGGTTGTGCTCGGCTGCAGCAGGAACGGGAAGTGAAGCTCCATGCAGAAGCGTGTATAAGCGTAACCGTCTTTTGTCCACGGAGTGAAGGCACCGTTGTCGTAACCACGGAGGGCAATGGTTTCCTGTGCGTAGCCGTAGCTTCCCGACATACCGTCACCACCGACGTAGAAGGTTTCAAACGGTGATTTCAGATACTTGTTGTAGCTGCCGAGGATACCGATATCGGCACGGGTCATCAACACAAGTGTCCATTTTCCGTTCGGGTCGGTAAGCGGAGTGTAGGTACGGGCCTTGAATTTCAGTTTCCAGTATTCAATCCACTTATACATTTCCTTCTTGGCATCGTCGGTACCTTTTTCAGCCAATGCTTTCCAGTCTTTCTTTACAAACAGTGATACCGGAGGAGTGAGGCTTAAATCCAAGGAGAACTGGCTACCGCTACGGGTGTAGATCGGGTTGTCGATACTGTTACGTGCGAATGAAAGTCCGAGTACGAATGCGTTCGACGTACCGTTGTTCATATAGTAGAGGTATTCCCAGTTTTTCAGTTTATACCAGTTGTAGGACAACTGAGCCATGAAGGTGAAGTAGTTGTCCGGCCAGTTCAGACGTTTA
>URMA01000105.1 GCA_900548875.1 uncultured Porphyromonadaceae bacterium
TTGCCGTTTTCAGGGTTCTTGCAGTTATTGATCACAGCGGAGCAGCACTCTTCCACGCCGGTGCCTTCCGTAGGAACACACAGACCAATGTTGGTGTAGCCCTGTTCCTTTCTCTGTTGGCTCATAAGGGTAAAAAAGTAAGCGAACTGAAGAAAGAATATCCGCAATACAGCATTGCCAAAAACAAAATCCAACTTACCCCGGATATCAATGTCGATGCCATCCTTGCCGCTATCAAAGAGAAATACAAGAATGAACACATTACAGATATCGACGGAGTGAAAATCGACTTCGACGACTGCTGGGTACATTTGCGTAAAAGTAACACTGAACCCATTATCCGCATCTATTCGGAAGCCGACACCATCGAAAAGGCAAACAAGATTGCAGATGAAATCAAAGCCGTAGTGAATGAAATTACTGGCAAGTAATTCACCCCTTGCAGCACACAAATAAAAATACGTCAGCACCGGCATCACTTATATGATGCCGGTGTTTCTAAAATAAAGCATTATGATATCATTCTCTCTCTGTCTGGCAGCACTTATTATCTTTTACTTCGTTTACGGGAAATTCGTAGAAAAAATATTCCAGCCAGACAACCGCAAAACACCGGCATACACGAAGTGTGACAATGTTGACTTCATGCCGCTTCCCACTTGGAAAATATTTATGATTCAACTGCTGAACATTGCTGGCTTGGGACCTATATTCGGTGCCATTATGGGAGCAAAGTTCGGCATGTCGTCCTATCTTTGGATTGTACTGGGTACTATTTTTGCAGGTGCAACCCACGACTATTTTGCAGGCATGATTTCCATGAGACATGATGGAGAAAGTCTTCCGGAAACCATAGGCCGCTATCTTGGACTGACGGCAAAACAATTCATGCGCCTGCTGTCGGTTATTCTTATGGTGCTTGTGGGCGCAGTGTTTATAGCAGGTCCGGCCGAACTTCTCGCCGATTTGACCCCGGAACATCTTCACACCCAATTCTGGATTATCGTAATTTTTGCCTACTATTTCCTCGCCACCATGCTGCCCATCGACAAAATTATCGGGCGCATCTATCCAATATTTGCCATTGCCCTTATATTCATGGCAATAGGTATTCTTACAATGCTGTTTGTCAATCACCCGCAATTACCTGAATTTTGGGATGGAATGTCGAACACCCACCCGAATGCCGACACGCTTCCGATATTCCCTATCATGTTTGTCAGCATTGCCTGCGGTGCCATTTCCGGCTTCCACGCCACACAAAGTCCATTGATGGCCCGCTGCATGAAATCGGAATATCACGGACGCCCCGTATTCTACGGTGCCATGGTGACGGAAGGCATCATCGCCTTGATTTGGGCAGCCGCCGCTACCTACTTTTTCAAGGAAAACGGACTCGGCGAAAACAACGCCTCCATCGTTGTCAACAGCATTACCAACGAATGGCTTGGCACATTCGGCAGTATTCTTGCCATACTGGGTGTCATTGCAGCTCCCATCACTTCGGGCGACACAGCTTTACGTTCCGCACGCCTTATCATTGCCGACGCAATTCATCTGGAACAGAAATCCATCGCCAAACGTCTGCTGATTTCCATTCCAATATTTGTCATAACCTTCGGAATTCTTTTCTATAGTCTGAAAGATGCAGAAGGATTCAACATCATTTGGCGATATTTTGCATGGATCAACCAAACGCTTGCCGTATTTACCCTGTGGGCCATTACCGTTTATCTGGCACAACATAAGAAACCGTACATCATCACTCTTATTCCTGCCTTGTTCATGACTGCGGTAAGCACCTCCTACATCTGTATAGCTCCTGAAGGTTTCAAAATGGCATCTGCCATCTCCTATTCCATCGGTGCCGTCTGTACGGCCGGATGCCTGGTTGCATTCGCCATTTGGTTGAAAAAGAAAGCCTGATTAAAAGACTGCATACAAGAACGTCGCGACCCCTCAGCCGCGACGTTTTTATTTAGTGCCATATAATTTACCCCACAGTTTTCCGTTATGTTATAAGCATAACCAATGAAAATGAACATAACCAAACGACTATATATACTGTCCTTACTGCTGCTGATAGCAACAGCCGGCTATGCCCAAGTCAAAATATTCGGCAAGGTCGTCGATGCGGAAGAAAAGCCCATCGAATTTGCCACTGTACGAATTGCAGGGACAGCCGTAGGTGCCACTACCGGACTCGACGGCTCCTACAGCCTGTCCGTGGCCGAAAGCGACACCATCGAAATCGTATTCAGCTGTATTGGCTACAAGGAGCACAAACAGAAACTGATATCTCCCTCGGGAAATGTGAACGTCAATGCCAAACTGTTCAAAACGACACGTGAACTGGAAGCCATCGAAGTGACGGAATACAAGAAACAGACAGGCGGAATGCAAACGCTGGACGCAGGACAATTGAAAGTCGGTCCCAACGCTTCGGGCAATGCCGTAGAAGGCTTGCTGTCGACCATTGCCGGCGTTTCCTCCAAAGACGAATTGAGTTCGCAATATTCCGTCCGTGGAGGTTCATACGACGAAAACAGCGTGTATATCAACGGTATAGAAGTTTATCGTCCCCAACTTGTATCTTCCGGTCAACAGGAAGGGCTCAGCATCATCAACCCTTCCCTGGTCGGCTCGATCGAATTCTCGACCGGCGGATTTTCCGCTGAATATGGCGACAAGATGTCGTCAGTGCTCGACATCACTTACCGCCAGCCGGAATCGTTTGAAGGCAACGTGGCGGCAAGCCTGATGGGAGCTGAAGCCGCTATCGGCCAATCGACAGGCAAATTCTCACAACTTCACGGTATCCGATACAAACGAAACACGACGTTGCTCAGCTCGCTGGAAACGAAGGGAGAATACGACCCTTCCTTTTTCGACTATCAGACGAACCTGCGGCTGAAACTGAACGACCAATGGAATGTGTCGTTTCTTGGCAACATTGCCATGAACAACTATAAGTTTACCCCCAAAACCCGAAGCACCTCATTTGGAACATCGCAGAACGTGAAAGAATTTACGGTCTATTTCGACGGTAAGGAGCGTGACCGATTTGAAACCTATTTCGGAGCATTGGAGCTGAACTACGATATCAACAAAAGTACGGGATTCACCCTGCTGGCATCGGGATTCCTGACCAACGAGCTCGTATCGTACGACATATCCGGTGAATATTGGTTGGACGAGGCCGGCACCAACGACGGAGAAAACTCCGTAGGCGGAGAAATCGGTGTCGGAAAATACCTTGAACATACACGCGATCGTTTCCAGGCGGGAGTTTTCACTTTCGGGCTGAAGGGACACACCTCGCTGAACCACCATAACCTGCAATATGGAATAGAATACCGGAACCAGCAAATCTACGACCGCACCAGCGAATGGGAACAACGCGACTCTGCCGGCTATTCGCTTCCCAATATTGACAACAAGCTGGAAATGATCTACAACCTGACCTCCAAACACGACTTGACGACCAACAAAGTGTCGTGGTACGCGCAGGATACCTACCGCCTGCTGTCGAATATCGGACTGTTCACCTTCAACGGCGGTTTGCGAATGTCCTATTGGGACTTCAACAACGAATTTCTGGTCAGCCCCCGCATCAGCGTCGGCTTCATTCCTGAATTCAACAACAGTCTTTCGTTCCGACTTGCGGGCGGACTCTACTACCAGTCGCCTTTTTACAAAGAATTCCGGGAAACCAAAACCGACGAAAACGGAAACTCATACGTTGAACTGAACCGAAATATCAAATCACAGCGAAGCATACAGCTGATCCTCGGTGGCGACTATACGTTCCGCGCACTCGACCGGCCGTTCAAGATCACTGCCGAAGCCTACTACAAGAAATTGGACAACATCATTCCCTACGAACTCGACAACCTGAAAATTGTCTACACCGGCCGCAACGAATCCAACGGCTTCATCGCCGGCATCGACTTCAAATTTTTCGGCCAGTTCGTTCCCGGCTCCGATTCCTGGTTCAGTTTCTCACTGATGAAAACCCAGGAAGACCTGCACGGCGTGAAAGTACCGCGCCCTACGGACCAACGCTATAGCTTCAGCGTTTTCTTCAACGACTATTTTCCGAAGATTCCTAAACTGAAATTCAGTTTGAAAGGCATCATTTCCGACGGTTTCCCCATGACACCGCCACAGGTGAGCCGGGACGTCAGCTATTTCCGGGCACCTGCCTACAAACGTCTTGACATCGGTTTCCAGTATCAGCTGGTTGGCGGAGAAAAAGACGGGGTACGCCCCTACAATTTCTGGCGGCATTTCAAGAGTATCTGGATTGGCGTCGACGTTTTCAACTTGTTTGACTTTTCCAACGTCAGCAGCTATTATTGGGTTACCGACGTCAACAACATCCAATATGCCGTACCAAACTATCTGACGCGCCGGCAATTCAATGTAAGTCTTTCGGTTGCATTCTGATGACAACATAAAAACGACGCATCTCCCACTTGGGCGATGCGTCGCTTTATTTTCGTACAACAACCGCAGCCTGTCATTTTCCCTGCAACACCTTATCCAACCACAGGAACATTTCGGCATAAACCTTGTCCCGAACATCTTTCCGCGACAGTATCAAATCGTGGAGACCGTCGTCCACCACAAATTCCGTCACATTCGGGCCTAACATCTTTCCATATTTGGAAATGTCGTTCACATCGAGCACGGCATCGCCACTGTTGAATTCCGGTGTCCATTTATCGCCATAGACACTTCTATTGGAATGCATCAAAAGAATGGGAATTTTGATGTCCGTGCCCTTCTGCAATGTGCGTTGGGCCTTATGTATCGCTGAAATCCAACCGGAAGTGACCTCCGGCGACACTTCCATTTTCCATTCCGTGTCGTATTCCCACTCGCCGTGATAAGCCGACAGAAGGCTTTCAGCATAAGCACGACTGTCACCCTGCTTGATTTTCATATTTTTAAAGGGCAAGGCTGCCACCATCGGCACTAGAAAATTCTCCTGAAACTTCGACAAGTTCATATCAAGGAACGGACTGTTCAGAATCAGCGCCTTCACTTGAGGACGGTCGGACAAGTGCTGCGACAGATAGTAGGACATTGTCAAACCTCCAGTCGAATGGGCAAGAAAGACCACATTCGCATATCCGTCACTCGCGATTTCATTCAGAGCCACGTCCAAATCTTCAAAATATTCCTTCAGGTCACGCACCTCAAACTTCAACTGCTCCGGCAGCAACGAGCGCCCGTATTTCCGCAAATCAACGGCATAGAACGCGTATCCATGAGCGACAATGCTGTCGCCCAACTGACTTTGAAAGAAATAATCGTTATAGCCATGCAAATAAAGCACTGCCGTATTTCCTTGCCCTGATGTTTTGTGGCGCACGACCGTCGTACGCACCTTACCGCTGTAATCATCAGCCAGTTCCACCGTTTTCTGCTCGTAACTGTCACCTAAGACATCCGGCTTCCAGTCAGCTGAAAAGCCAAACAAGGAACAGCTGCATAAGCCCACGCCGACCAATGTCCGAATAATAGCATTTTGCATTTATAAAGAATTTTAAAACTAACAGTATCCGCAAAAATAGGATATTTTTCTGTACTTTTGCACCAAGAAAATAAGAACAATGAAAAAAATTAATCTGGATTTATTCCTCACTTTTTTTAAAATCGGAGCTTTTACTTTCGGCGGAGGTTGGGCAATGATTTCACTTTTGGAGAAAGATATAGTAGACAGACATCAATGGCTTTCCAAAGAAGAATTTATTGATTTATTGGCGATTTCACAATCCTTGCCGGGCATTATGGCCGTAAACGTAGCCATCTCCGTAGGCAACAAACTGACAGGTGTAAGAGGAAGCATCATGGCAGCTTTGGGCACAATTCTTCCTTCTTTTCTCATTATTCTGCTCATCGCCATGTTCCTGACTCCCGACACAATAAAGAACAACGAAACCCTTACCCACATATTCATGGGCATCCGCCCGGCAGTGGTAGCCCTCATCCTTGCGCCAGTACTAACAACAGCCAAAGCGTCGAAAATCAACCGCAAGAATTTCTACATTCCACTGGCCATCGCCTTGCTGATCTGGTCGGATCTGCCCATCATATCCAGCCCGGTGCTATTCATTATTCTGGGAGGCGTTTTCGGATATTTCTACTATTCTCGTAACTATCGAAAATTAGCGGATAAACATTAAAAGAACCCATTATGCTCAACACGTATCTACAACTCATCTGGTCCTATATCAAAATAAGCATCTTCGGCTTTGGTGGCGGATATGCCATGCTGTCGCTCATCCGTCATGAAATTGTAGACAAAGGATGGATTTCGGAAAGCATGTTTACCGACATTGTGGCCATCTCCCAAATGACACCGGGCCCGATCGGAATCAATACGGCAACCTACATCGGCTACACAGCCACCGGCGGAACAGTCCTCGGATCGGTCATTACGACTGCGGCTGTGGTGCTGCCTTCCTTTATCCTTGTGCTCTACACCAGCCGTTTCATACAGAAACACAAGGAAAGCATTGCCATCAAAAGCATATTTGCCGGGTTGCGTCCGGTGGTTGTAGGGCTTATCGGTTCAGCCGCTCTCCTGCTGATGAACCGCGAGAACTTCGCTGAACTGGGCAGCAGCATCGCTATCTGTGTGGCAGCATTCATTCTGGTATATTTTGTAAAAATACATCCCATACTGGTAATTATCCTCGCAGGCATTGCAGGATACATCATTTACTGACATCATGACCTACCAAGAAGCAATAGACTATCTGTTCAACAAAACGCTTGTATTCCAACACATCGGAGCACAAGCCTATAAACCCGGACTGGAAACTGCCCTGCAACTGGGCAACCTGTTCGGCAATCCACAAAACAACTATAAAACCGTTCACGTTGCCGGGACAAACGGAAAGGGGTCAACTTCCCACCTATTGGCAGCCATTCTGCAAAAAAGCGGCTACAAGGTCGGCCTGTTCACCTCCCCTCACCTGATTGATTTCCGCGAACGTATCAAAGTAAACGGCGAAATGATGGGAAAAGACGATGTCGTGGACTTTCTCCAGCGTTTTCTTTCTTCCGGCTATGACGGACGGCAACCGTCGTTCTTCGAACTGACAACCATCATGGCATTCGACTATTTCAGCCGACAGAATGTAGATATCGCCGTTATTGAAGTGGGTTTGGGCGGACGCCTTGACAGCACCAATATCCTGACTCCACTATTAAGCGTTATCACCAATATTTCATTCGACCATACGCAATTTCTGGGCAATACTTTGACGGAAATTGCATCGGAAAAAGCGGGCATTATCAAGCCTTCGATTCCGGTTGTGATTGGAGAAACGGTAGAGGAAACACGCCCGGTTTTCGGCAAGCGTGCAGAATCACAGAATGCACCGATTATTTTTGCTGAAGATTGCCCTGAACTGCTTAAAGCTATCCACCTCAACGACAGGCTCGAGATAGAGAGCAAAAGTTTCGGCACATTGTCCGGCGAACTTTCGGGTGAATGTCAGAATAAAAATGCCAATACGGTTCTCTGTGCCGTTAAACAACTGCAACAGTTAGGACTGAATATTCCGGTTTCGGCCATCGCCGAAGGTTTTGCCAACGTCTGCCAACTGACAGGATTGATGGGACGCTGGATGAAGATTGTCGATACGCCACGCACTTTCTGCGATACCGGTCACAACACCGGAGGTTTCCAGTATATTATCCGCCAACTTTCAGGAAGCAGTTACAGCCGATTGCACATCGTCATCGGATTCGTCAGCGATAAAGACGTACATTCGATTTTAGGGATGTTGCCGAAAGATGCCGTCTACTACTTCACGCAGGCATCAGTGCCCCGAGCTTTAAACAGCAACAAACTGAAAGAACTCGCCGAAGAATGCGGACTTAACGGCACAGCCTACCCGACAGTGGCATCGGCCTATGAGGCGGCCCAAAAAGAAAGTGCCCCCACCGACATGATTTACATCGGAGGAAGCACCTTTATCGTAGCCGATTTGCTTTCTGCTATCAGCGACAAGCGATAACTTCAATTTCCACCCTTGCCTGCTTCGGCAACTCCTTAACAGCTACAGCCGAGCGGGCGGGGAATACTTTACTGAATTCGGAAGCATAAACTTCGTTCATTTCCGCAAAAGTCGACATGTCAGTCAAAAACACGGTTGTCTTCACCACATTGTCGAGTGTCAGCCCTGCTTCGGCAAGAATTGCCTTAATGTTGGCAATTGAGTTGCGTGTCTGTTCCGCCACAGTTTCCGGCATTTCACCGGTTTTGGCATCAATTGGCAACTGGCCGGAAACAAAGAGAAATGTTCCCGTATCAACAGCCTGACTGTACGGCCCGATTGCTCCGGGCGCATTGTTGGTTGAAATTTCGTTTTTAGCCATATTCTATATTTTTGTCTGTTTGATTAATTCCGAAAGTCGCATGTTTCTGCCCTCCGAGCTCTGTTTCATCCACTTGCGGATATCAAGCAACGCCTCATTGCGACGCAGTTCTGAAATGAAATTCGAATAGCCGATATTGTCGTAACGCCTCAAAAACTCATTCAGCGACATTCGCGACAAATTGATGGCCGGCTGATAGGAATGGGAATCATCATCATTTATCACCATAGAAAGCATTCCTGCATCGACAAGTTTGTTGATAATCATATTTACCAGACGTATCGGCACATCGTAATTTTCCATAAGCTGAGTTTTGGTCAACGGCGACTTGCCTTCCTCAAAACGCTTCACAATGACAAGCACCAGAAAGACCGTCAGCTCATCCATATAGCTCCGTGATATATGGGCTATCGACGAAGAATAGTTGAAGCGGAACACGTTTTGAGAAGCATAGGTCAGCACTACCCCTCCGATGCATATCAGCCATGTCATGTACATCCATATCAAGAACAAGGGAAGGAAAGAAAAACTACCGTAGATGGCATTGTACTTGGAAACATACATCTGCCCGCTGACAAACACGTATTGCAACACCTGAAACAGCACTCCGCAAATA
This sequence comes from uncultured Porphyromonadaceae bacterium, assembly GCA_900548875.1. Taxonomy (GTDB): domain Bacteria; phylum Bacteroidota; class Bacteroidia; order Bacteroidales; family Muribaculaceae; genus Limisoma. The sequence goes on from URMA01000105.1 coordinate 9,017, forward strand.
AAGCCCGACATGAGAGCATATTTTGCCTTGACCTTGGTGTAGG
>URMA01000106.1 GCA_900548875.1 uncultured Porphyromonadaceae bacterium
CTCAGTTGGTAGAGCATAACCTTGCCAAGGTTAGGGTCGCGGGTTCGAGTCCCGTTTTTCGCTCAGACATGTTGAAAGTCCGGGTGGCGGAATTGGTAGACGCGCTACTTTGAGGGGGTAGTGGGCATTCGCTCGTGTGAGTTCGAGTCTCATCCCGGACACTTTGGGATTCTCCCCCCCGTGGAGAGATGAATGGAATGGCGCCTTCGTCTAGTGGTTAGGACGCGGCCCTCTCACGGCTGAAACACGGGTTCGAGTCCCGTAAGCGCTACAATGAATAACGGAGTCAGTTTTGGTTCCGTTATTTTTGTTTTACTAAAGTCTTAATTTCAGATGAACGATTACTATCACATACGTTTTAATATGTCGCCGGCTACTGAAGTGGAGGGTGATATTTTGGCAGCATTGCTTTGCGAGGTTGGCTTTGAAAGTTTTGTTCCTGACGAATCCGGTGTTTCTGCCTATATCCGAACAGAGCAGTATGACAGAAATGCTGTGGATGAAGCTCTGGCTCAGTATCCATTCAACGCGAAAATTGATGTGGTGGAGGAATTTATAGAAGGAGAGGACTGGAACAGTGAATGGGAAAAGAATTACTTCCAGCCGATTGTTTTTGAGGAACGCTGTGTGGTTCATAGTTCTTTCCATAAAGATTATCCTGCTGCTGAATATGACATTGTGATAGACCCTCGTATGGCTTTTGGTACCGGGCATCATGAAACGACAAGTCTGATGATGGAACGCCTTCTGAATGCTGATTTAGAAGGTAGATCAGTGCTGGATATGGGGACCGGTACGGGAATCCTGGCTATTCTGGCTGCCATGCGTGGTGCCGGTAAAGTCGTTGGTGTGGAAATTGATCCTCCTGCTTACGAAAACGCTCTTGACAACATTCAGTTGAACCATGTGCCGCAGGTGGAAATTCGTTTGGGCGGAGCTGAAACAGTCGTAGAAGTGGAAGCTTTTGATTTTGTGTTGGCCAATATTAACCGTAATATCATTCTGGCTGATATTGACAAATATGCCCATGCCCTGAAATCGGGCGGTAGAATGTTTTTGAGCGGTTTTTACGTAGAGGATGTTCCATTGCTGGAGGAAAAGGCGAAGGAGTTCTCGTTGAAGCTGGAATCAGTCAAGGAGAAAAAACGCTGGGCCAATATGGAGTTGGTTAAATTATAGTTCACGTATTTTTACTATTATTCTTAGAAAAATATAGCGCCGACAAGAAGGTTTTCTGTCGGCGTTTTTTTGATAACTATCCCATTGTCCTGAATATTATCGAGACCGAATTGGATATAAAAACAAAAAAGACTGCGTAAGCAGTCTTTTTGTGTCTATCTTAATGCACAGAGTCGATGTCTGTACTAATCTCCTAAGTAGGATTTTAATAAACGGCTTTTTTGCCCTTTGAGTTTACGGATAGCCTTTTCTTTAATTTGGCGTACACGTTCTCTTGTTAAGTCGAATTTAGCTCCAATCTCTTCCAATGTCATTTCCTGGCAACCAATACCAAAGAACATTTTCAGAATTTCCCTTTCACGATCATGCAACTGGTTGAGCGCTCTGTCGACCTCTTTCGAGAGTGATTCTTGATTGAGGGCAGCGTCGGCCATAGGGGAGTCGTCGTTAGTAAGAACATCGAGAAGACTATTGTCTTCACCTTCTACAAACGGAGCATCCATTGAAATATGACGTCCGGAAACTTTCAGCGTATCTGAAATTTTATCTACAGGAATGTCCAGCTGGTTTGCCAGTTCTTCTGCAGAAGGCCGTCTTTCGTTTTCTTGCTCGAATTTTGAGAGGGCTTTACTGATTTTGTTCAATGAGCCCACCTGGTTAAGCGGAAGTCTGACTATTCTTGATTGTTCAGCTAATGCTTGCAGGATAGATTGTCTAATCCACCAAACTGCGTAGGAAATAAATTTGAATCCTCGTGTTTCATCGAATTTCTGAGCTGCTTTAATCAAGCCTAAATTACCTTCGTTAATTAAGTCCGGAAGACTTAAACCCTGGTTCTGATACTGTTTTGCTACAGATACTACAAATCGAAGATTGGCACGAGTCAATTTTTCCAGTGCTGCGTGGTCGCCGTTACGTATCTTTTGAGCCAATTCCACTTCCTCTTCCACAGAGATAAGATCCTCGCGCCCAATTTCTTGCAGATACTTGTCGAGTGACGCACTCTCGCGATTGGTGATTGATTTTGTAATCTTTAATTGTCTCATTTACTTCTAAAAGTATTTTTAAAACGCGTTTTCGTACAAAGGTACGAATTTTTTCTCAAATGTGCAGGCTTTTTATCAAAAATCTACACATTTATTTACACAACAAATACCGTGCCTGATTTGTTGACAACTATTTGTGTATTTTTTGTGTAATCTGTAAATTTTTTCACATTAATGTCGCAATAGTGTCAGTAAGAAAGAAATGCTTTTCATGATAAATAAGTAGCGGGTCGAATCACACGATGGAGATACGACCCGCTGGTTATTTGTTTATGCTATAGACGTGTTATTTGCATCCTGCGCAACGTGGTTTGATTTGCTTGAAGAAATCGTTGCCTTTGTCGTCAACAAGGATGAATGCCGGGAAGTTTTCAACACGGATTTTCCAGATTGCTTCCATGCCTAATTCCGGATATTCAACACATTCAATGCTCTTGATGTTGTTTTGCGCAAGGAGTGCAGCCGGACCACCGATACTTCCGAGGTAGAAACCTCCATGTTTCTTGCAAGCATCAGTAACTTGTTGTGAACGGTTGCCTTTCGCAAGCATAACCATGCTGCCTCCGTGGCTTTGGAACAAGTCAACATACGGGTCCATGCGGCCTGCTGTAGTCGGGCCCATTGAGCCGCAAGCCATTCCGGCAGGAGTTTTTGCAGGACCGGCGTAGTAAACCGGGTGATTCTTGAAGTATTCAGGCAAGTCTTCACCCTTGTCCAAACGTTCTTTCAGTTTTGCGTGAGCGATATCGCGGGCAACAATGATAGTACCGTTGAGTGACAAACGAGTTGAAACCGGATATTTTGTCAGTTCTTTCAGAATTTCTGACATAGGTTGGTCAAGGTTGATTTTAACGGCGTTGCCTTCACCTGCCTTGCGTAATTCTTCAGGAATCAGTTCGCCAGGATTGCTGTCGAGTTTTTCAATCCAGATACCGTCTTTGTTGATTTTACATTTGATGTTGCGGTCAGCAGAGCAAGAAACGCCAAGACCAACCGGACATGATGCACCGTGACGCGGAAGACGGATGATGCGAACGTCGTGTGCGTAGTATTTACCGCCGAATTGTGCTCCCAAGCCAATGCGGTGAGCTTCCTCAAGAACTTGTTTTTCGAGTTCAAGGTCACGGAATGCACGACCTGTTTCGTCTCCAGTTGTCGGCAGATTGTCATAGTAGTGAGTTGATGCCAATTTCACAGTGAGCAGATTCTTTTCAGCTGAAGTGCCACCGATTACGAATGCAATGTGGTAAGGAGGGCAGGCTGCAGTACCCAATGTTTTCATTTTCTCAACGAGGAATGGAACAAGTGTGCCCGGGTTGAGAATTGCCTTTGTTTCCTGGTACAAGTATGTCTTGTTGGCAGAACCACCGCCTTTAGTCACACAAAGGAAGCGATATTCCATACCTTCTGTTGCTTCAATATCAATTTGAGCAGGAAGGTTGCACTTTGTGTTGACTTCTTCGTACATTGACAGCGGGGCATTTTGAGAATAGCGAAGGTTTTCTTGAGTATATGTTTTGAATACGCCTAAAGAAAGTGCCTCTTCATCGCTAAAGCCTGTCCAAACTTGCTGACCTTTTTCACCGTGGATAATTGCTGTACCCGTATCTTGGCAGAAAGGAAGAACACCTTTGCTGGCTACTTCTGCATTACGAAGGAATGTAAGAGCTACATATTTGTCGTTGTCGCTGGCTTCCGGATCGTGCAGTATTTTAGCTACTTGTTCGTTATGAGAACGGCGGAGCATAAATGATACATCGTGGAATGCGGCATTTGCCATTGCAGTCAAGCCTTCTTTTTCGATCTTAAGGATAGGATGTCCTTCGAATTCGCTGACAGACACGTAGTCTTTTGTCAGCAAATAGTACTCTGTTTCGTCTTTTCCGACTTGAAACATCGGAGCATACTTAAATTCAGGTGATGCCATAATATTTTTATGTTTGAGATAAGTTTCAATATCTGCAAATTTAGCAAACAATTATAGAATAAGGAATATTTTCGGCAAAAATGTTTTGCCATTCAAGAACTGTACTTTTGACCGATTAAAAAAATATAAATCTTATTTAATTTTTGTTCCGCCATGTCTGTTACTTTCGATTAATTTACGTATTTTTGTTATCAATAATAAGCAAATGGCTTTAATTTGTAATATTTATGAAGAACCTAACTACATGTCTTTTGATTTCGTCATTTATGGCATTGGCTGCTAATGCAGAAGTGCCAACTTCAATAACCAGTCTGATTGGTAGCGGAGAGTTTTCCAAAGCAGAAGCATTGATAAATAAAGAAAAGGGGTTGTCTGTCTATCAGAAGGATTCCTTACTGTCGATAATGAGCCGTATTCGCTCTGATTTTCGCATCCCTTATGAAGAAGGCGTCAGACAGATTCAACAGAAATTCAGTAATGCCTCCGATTACAATATTCAGCAATGGGAAAGTAAGAAATACATTGAAACGATGACCATCGACGGGCAAAAATACTTGTTCAGAAAAGCGGTGTCAAATCTTGACCGTTTGGTTCCAGAACTGTCATTTGAACGTCGTTATGAAGGAATTGTCGGCGACCAGAAATATGCAAAATATGCGGAAGACGTGATAAAGACGCATAATCCGGAGACACATCTGGGAGATACATACCGGGCAAAAGTTAAATTCACGATTGATGTAAAGCCGGATGCAGTTCCGAAGGGAGAGACAGTGCGTGTGTGGATGCCTTTTCCCTATGAAAATGGCCGTCAGTCAAATATTAAGCTGGAATCATCTTCGCATAAAGTGACATATTCGAAAAACAGTCTGCACAACTCGATTTATATGGAACAGAAGTCCGGCGGTAAAGAGCCGCTCCATTTCGAGGCAGTGTTTTCGTATGATGTGCAGCCGATGTACTATTCTGCCGATTTTATTCTAACGCATTTGAAGGAATATAACAAATCTTCGGAATTGTACAAAAAATATACGTCTACAGAATTGCCTCAAGTGATTTTGACAGATGAGATGAAGACTTTGGCTCAACGGATTGTTGGAAATGAAACGAATCCATACAGACAGGCTTCTTTAATATATGATTGGATTGACACTTATTTCCCGTGGGCGGGAGCGCGTGAATACAGCACCATTCCCAACATGGCCGATTATGTGCTGGAAAACGGACACGGTGACTGTGGACAGGTGTCGTTGTTGTATATTACGTTGGTCCGTTCCTTAGGTATTCCTGCAAGATGGGAAAGCGGATGGATGCTCCATCCAAGTAATGTCGGCATGCACGATTGGGCGGAAACCTATTATGAAGGAATAGGATGGGTTCCGGTTGACATGTCGTTTGGTGGACTTGAAGTGTCACCCGATTCGAATGTGCGAAATTTTTATAAATCCGGGATTGACATGTACCGTCTTGCTGTCAACAAAGGCGTTGGCGGCGAGTTCTCTCCCAAGAAAAATTGGGTACGCAGTGAAACTGTCGACTTCCAACTGGGAGAAGTGGAATGGAAGGGTGGAAATCTGTTCTATTATAAGGAATGGGAACCCAAACTTGAACTGATAAGTTTTGAAAAGAAATAACAAAAAACATACGATATGAACCTACATTTTAAACCTGTAATTTCTCTGTTTTGTGCGGCGTTTGTGGCATTTGCCGCTATGGCAGAATCTCAACCAGAACAATTGATAAAAGAAATGAAAGCCAAATATGCCCCAGATACGCGGGTGGCTGTTTGGAAAGTGGAAGCCAAGAACCAGAATGGAGTAGTGGAACTTGTCGGTGAAACCGATAATGCGGAAGCAAAAGAAGAACTTTTAAAGAATTTCAAAAAAGCCGGATTGACCTACAGTGATAAAATTGCTGTATTGCCGTCGGAAGAGATTGGTAATGACAAATGGGCCGTTGTCACGATATCGGTGGCCTGTTTAAGATGTGATCCTCGCAATGGGGCAGAACTCGCATCGCAAGCCTTAATGGGAACTCCTTTGAAAGTATTGGACAAGGTGTCGGATTTCTATCGTGTGCAGACTCCGGACAACTATATCGGCTATATGACGCCCGGTTCATTTGAACTGATGACCGATAAAGAGTTCTCCGCATGGAAAGCATCGAAGCGGTATATTGTCACGGCTTATCAGTCGACACTTTTTGCAAATCCCAACGGAGATGAAAGCAATGTGGTTTCAGATCTTGTGTTGGGTGATATCCTTGAATATAAGTCTGTAAAGGGTGATTTTGTCGAATTGTCGATGGCTGACGGACGATCTGGTTATGCCCGGGTTAAGGATGTGGCAGAATTTTCCCAATGGGCAAAACAGGATTTTAATTTTGAACTGATTCGTAAAACAGCTTTTCGCATGATGGGTACCCCATATCTTTGGGGCGGAACATCGGTCAAAGCAATTGACTGTTCCGGTTTTGTGAAGACTTCCTACTTTGCCAACGGCATTATTCTCCAGCGCGATGCTTCACAGCAGGCGCTGACAGGATTGAAGTATGAATGTAAGGACTGGGCAGAAAAGGCACAGCCGGGTGATCTTATTTTTATCGGAAATAAAAACGGACGTGTGACACATGTCGCCATGTATTTAAATGACGGCAAATTTATTCACAGTTCCGGCCGTGTGAAGTTGAACAGCATGAATCCGAAAGATGATAATTTTATCGACTATACTTATCTGTCCATGTCCCGAATCAATGGCGAGATGGGTACAAAGGGTATCGTTAGGGTAAGAGATCATGCCTGGTATTTTTAGAATTCTATCAAATAACATAAAACTATGGACCGAAGAAAATTTTTGAAAGGAACGGCTCTCGGATTGTTGGCCGTATCATCTCCGATTTCTATTTCTTATGCCGGAGAAGCAACTCGTAAAACATCAAAAAGCGGACATTTGAATCTGTCGTTCAAACCTTATGAACTGACACTTCGTCATGCTTTCAATTTGGCAAAAAGTAGCCGAACTACAACTCCCGATGTGCTTGTTCAGTTGGAGTATGATGGAATAATCGGTTATGGTGAGGCTTCCATGCCGCCATATTTGGGTGAGTCAATCGAATCGGTAACCAAATTCTTGGGACAATTGGATTTGGCTCAATTTACAGACCCCTTTAGAATTGACGATATTTTAAGCTATGTTGACAATGTTGCTCCTAACAATAGAGCTGCTAAAGCATCTGTCGATATTGCCCTTCATGACCTGCTGGGCAAGATAATGGGCCAGCCTTGGTATAAGATTTGGGGCCTTTCTCCGGAAAAAGCACCGAACACGTCATTTACTATCGGTATTGACACGGCTGAAGTTGTCCGTAAAAAGGTGGATGAGGCAGCTCCCTACAAAGTGCTGAAAGTAAAGATGGGCTTGAACAATGATAAAGAACTGGTGGAAATTATCCGATCAAAGACCGACCGTCCGATTTGTGTGGATGCCAACCAGGGTTGGAATAGCAAGGAACAGGCTTTGGAAATGTGTAATTGGCTGAAAGATCGTAATTGTCTGTTTGTTGAACAGCCGTTGCCAAAAGAAATGATTGACGAAACGGCATGGTTGAGAGAGCGCTCTCCGCTTCCTATCATTGCTGACGAGTTTTTCCAACGCTTGCCGGATGTATTGCGTGCCAAGGATGTTTACGATGGTATCAACATTAAGTTGATGAAGAGTACAGGTATGCACGAGGCTTATAAGATGGCTGTTTTGGCTCGTTCTTTGGGTATGAAGGTGATGCTGGGCTGTATGACTGAAACTTCTTGTGCTGTCAGTGCTGCTGCACAGCTTGCTCCGATGGTGGATTGGGCGGATCTTGACGGAAATCTTTTGATTTCGAACGACTGTTTCGATGGTATGAAGATTGTAGACGGCAAGGTAACATTGTTTGATCTCCCGGGTATTGGTGTAAAACCGTTGAAATAATCACATAGAATAAATTGATGGCCCGTAAGTCTGAATGACTTGTCGGGCCATTTATTTGTTTAAACTGGTCATCATACAGCCAAATAAGATTGGCGGTAACCGTTTTAGGTTTAAAAAACAGCCCGGCCGCAGGGATATGCAGCCGGGCTTGTATTTATTAAATGTTATATTAGTCTTTATGGTTGAAAGTGAAGCTCATGCCAAACAGCAGGTTGAATTTGGCATTATATAAAGGTATGCCTTCTTTGGAATACTTGAAGGGTATATAGTCACTTCCGATAAAGAAATTGAATCCTTTAGGACAGAAATTCAGCATTACACCCATTGATTGTCGGATATTTGAGAAGTTTCCGTTTATTGAGGCGTTAAACCAGGACGTTGGACGGAAATTGGCAGCTGCCATAACTTCGGTCCATACAACTGGCATACCAAAACGTGTGGATGACAACAGACCGAACGAGATTTTGTTATCGAGGATACCATATTCGGCACCTACATTGAGGGTAGTTGTCAATGTTTGGCTTTTGTTCACTTTCTGTTCTTTAGAAAAGCGAGTCAGCCCTTTCAGGTCTTCTTTGATTTGGTCAACTTCGGAATCGATGGACGATTCTCCGGTTATAGGGTCATCTCCGCCAATATTGGTGAATCCGTCAAAGACAAACGGTTCCGGATTGGCCAATGCTTCTTCACCTTTCCAGGAAATAAAACCGATGTCGGTAATTGCTGCAGACAGTGTGAGGTTGTCAAGCATTTTATAGGAAGCACCCAAGTCAAGTCCTAAACCAAATCCGTTTATGCCAAATGAAGTTGACAGGGGTAGTGTAAAATAAACTGTGTCACGCATTATTTCCTATTAGAAAAC